>CAYZPT010000037.1:721-15468 GCA_964480285.1 uncultured Bacteroides sp. | reverse complement strand
AATTTGCATAAAAAAACAGTTGATTTATTTTTAAAATGTGTTTATAATAAGTATTGTACAAAGTTTTTCAGGAGGAAAAAATATGAGCAAAGAAGCAATGATTATAGCGATACTTATAGCACTGTTAATTTTGTGGCTGACCGAAACGCTCGGCATGCACAGAACCTCCAGAGTGCTCGGCGGAGCGATCGACTTAGGCTTCGCAGTTTTACGATAGATAAAACGGAACGTCGTTTGACGTTCCGTTTTTTAATTGATAATTGAGAGTTGAGAATTGAGAATTTCGGTTACTCGCTTCGCTCGAACAATAAAATCGGGTGCGGGAGATTCCACTACTAAGGGAAATGTCGAGCTTGCGAGACAAAAGGGTCCGGCAACCGTTCCAAGGTTCCCGCCATTAATTCTCCATTCTCCATTTTCAATTCTCCATTTACTTCAAGAAGCACATCTTCATTGCTTTTTCTTCAACTGTAAACGTGAGGTCGTTGTATGTAAAGTTTTCGCCGTCGCAGTTGCCGAGGAGGTTTGAGCCGTCCTCCATCCATATTCTGCCTCTTTTCAGCCTTCCCGTTGTTATGATACCCGGACAGGTTTCTTCATTAGCTTCGCCGGCTGAATATTTGGGGATAATCGGCAGCGCCTGGCGCAGCGACATACCGTTAACAAGCGCAAAATCAAGAAGACCGTCGTCGAGAACTGAGTTCGGCGCGGGGCAAAATCCGCCGCCGTAGTAGCTCGCGTTGCAGATTGCAAACAGCACGTAGTCCTTGTTGTCCTCTTTCATCTGATACTCGTTGCCGTCTTTGTCAACACAGGTAACGTCAAAGCTGATTGTGTAGTGAAGCGGCTTCATCAGCACAGGGAAAATAGCGACAGTGTACGCCTTCTGACCGAGGAACGGTGCCTTTGCAACCATCTTCCTGCCAACTGTTTCAACTATCGTATCAAGCCCGAAAGACATAACGTTAATGCACTTGTCGCCGTTGTAATCAATAAGATCAATCGGCTTGACGTCAAACTCAATATCTCCGCCGAAAAAGCCGAATTTTGAGATAATCTGCTCAACGTCAATATCCTTCGTGCCGTAGATTTTCTTTGCAAAATCGTTGCCGGTGCCCATAGGGAGCAGGAGCATCGGTGTGTCGGTATGAGCAAGTCCGTTTGCAACCTCGTGTACAGTGCCGTCGCCGCCGCAGGCAACAACAACGCAGTCGCCGCCAAACTCATTGGCATAGCGTGACGCGATGTTCTTTGCATCGCCCTGAGCCTGCGTTTCCTCAATAATCATCTCGTGATCATTGTGGCGAAACGCGCTTTTGATATTTTTAAAAATACGCGCCTTGTCCTCACTGCCCGCAATCGGGTTAACTATAAATACAAATTTCATAGTTTATTATTCTCTCTTTTTTCATTTTTTACTGATATTGCGGCGCGATGTGCCCTTGGAGCGGGCTCTTCACCCTTTTGTCACCTACGGTGACATTTCCCCTCACAGGGGAATTTCATCGCGCCCTACTTTGGCCTGTTATACTACCTGCGTGCCTCCGACAGGTCTGATAATCAGCACGTAGCACTTGTCCTTGCCGAACACACTTTCAATCTTCGTCTTGTATGTATCAAGCAAATCGTTAGGCACAAACGCCTGAATCGTGCCTGCAAAGCCGCCGCCGTGTACACGCCAAGCGCCCTTGCCTTTAAGGATTTCCTCACTTATTGCAAGCGCAAGGGAGAGCTTCTGCTCTGTCGGATTTTTAGGCGTAAATACGTTCTGATTGTACTCAAACGATGATTTGCCCGAGTCGAGAATAACGTCCTTGAAGCCTTCAAAATCGCCGCTTTCAAGGCACTTAACAGCCTTGTCCACGCGCTTGTTTTCGTTATAAAAATGAATTGCACGCAGCAGCGCTCTGTCGTTAACCTTACCTGTAAGTTCGGGCAGTGCAGCAAAGAAATCTTCGTAAGAAATCTCGCGCAGCACATTCTTACCCATAGCCTTTGCAACGGCTTCCATCTCGCCGCGGACAGCTGCATAATCATCCGTAAGGTCAGAGTGATTTCCTCCCGTATCAACGATGCAAAGCGAGTGACCGGACTTTGAAAAATCGAAGTCAACCTTTTTTATTACAGGATTTTCGGTGGATTCAAAATCGATAGTAACAAATGTACCTACCGATGCAGCCATCTGGTCAAGCAGTCCGCACGGCTTGCCGAAAAATACGTTTTCGCTGTACTGTGCAACCTTTGCAATATCAACCGCGCTGACTGCACCGTCATTGAACATATATGAAATTACAGAGCCGAGCAACACCTCAAATGCAGCAGATGAGGACAGTCCCGAGCCGCCCATAACGTCGCTTGTAGTATACGCGTCAAAGCCCTTAACCGCAAATCCAAGATTCTTTATGCCTGCAACAACGCCCTTAACAAGCGATGTTGAATCACCGTAATGACTCTCCTTCGGCTCAAGGTCACCGAGGTCAACAACATTCATCTTGTGACCCTTCGACTTAACGCGCACAACGTCCTCGCCGTTTTCGCTGACAACAGCAATTGCATCGAGGTTAATTGAAGCAGCAAGCACCTTACCGTTATTGTGATCTGTATGGTTACCGCAAACCTCTGTTCTGCCGGGCGCAGACATAATACTGACCTCTCTGTCAAAGCCGAACATTTCGCCAAACTCCTGCAGAGTCTGTGTGTAGCGCGGTTTCTGCTGAGCCACAAAGGCGTCCGTAACATAAACAGCCTTTAAATTGCTGTCATACTGACCTTGTTCAATTGCACTGATTAATTCTTTAACCTTCATATTTTTCTCCCTATAACACAATTTTGTATTTTTCTTTCTGACTGTATATCAACAGGGTTTGCGTCATCTGATTAGACTTAACGCCGTAAAAGACGTTAAATATCAGACTGGAAAAACCTGTGAATGCCACTAAAACTATAAGCCATGTAATAAACTGAGTAGAAAACGGATTTGTAAACATAGCACCAAGCTTTGTGTAAATATATAGCCTTGGAGCGTAGCCGAGCATACTCAGCAAAATGTAGTAAACCAGATCGTAGTGCATTGATCCGTAATATTTTGAAACCATGCCCAACGGTATCGCCGGAACAAGGCGAGTTACCGGCAACAGATAAGGGTTACCGTTACCTTTAAACTGTATCCAATCGCGGATAAAATGCATTTTTTTGATATTTAGTATCATGCCTGCCCAGCCGCCGCCGATAAACTCGCCTTCAAAATACTTGACTACAAAGAAGAACAGCGTACACGCCGTGTTGATCAGCAATGCACGATCAAGCGGAAATACCACACCCGATATTGCACACAGAAAACTCATTGGCAATGGCAACTGACACTTTGCGATATAAAGCGCAAAAATGCAAATCAGTATTTCCTTTTCCGTATCAAGGTTTGTTACAGCGTTGTCGATTTTCTGCAGCCAGTTTACTATCGTGTTAAATCTGATTTCGAGTGTTGCATGGTTAATAAGCATCAGCACCAGCACCACAAGCGCCCCTGTAGTTACAAGAGCGATAATTGTGGATATGAAGTTTGTGCGGTGACGACTTACTTTTTGCATAATGTCATTCCTTTATCTCATGGAAATTTCCGAGAAATGTAAATTCATCAAGTTCATCTGACAATGCACACAGAAGATCAAGCGTTGCTTCGTCATACACATTGCCGAGCACATCGGCGTAGAAGAAGTAGTCAAACTTGCCGTTTGCCATCGGACGCGATTCAAGTTTTGTGAGGTTGAGCCCTGTCATTGAAAATCTGCCAAGCACCCTGTAAAGCGAACCGGTTGTATGCGGTGCAGAAAAGATGAGCGATATTTTATCCGCTTCGTTATCAATAACAAGCTCCTTTGAAATAACTATAAACCTTGTTGTGTTGTTTGATATATTCTGTATTCCGCGGCGCAGGATTTTAAGCCCGTATTTTTTAGCTGCGCTGACAGAACAGATAGCACCGATATTGTGTTTTTTACTCTCTGCAACATACTTAGCGGCAGCAGCCGTATTTGTGTATGTAACACCGGTAAAATCAAAGCTTTTGAGGAAGATGTTGCACTGACTGAGTGCCTGCGGATGCGAGTAAACCTCGTCGATCTTTTCAAACCTCGTGCCCTCTTTAGCGCAAAGGCAATGCTCTATTTTCAAATCGCACGCACCTACAACGAAGAAGCGGTACTTCATGATCAGATCGTACGACTCGTGAACAGAGCCCGCAGTCGAATTTTCAACAGGGATAATACCGAAACGCGCTTTGCCCTTGTTAACGGCTTCAAACACATTTTCAAACTGCTTGTAGAACTTGATTTCGGTGTTCGGGAACAGCCTTTCGCCTGCTATTCCGCTGTATGCGCCGTCAACGCCCTGACATGCAATCGGCAATCCTTCAGAGGTAAGATGTTCCTCTTTGCGCGCGTTTTCAACAAGATTGCGAAGTTCACTGCCGCCGCCGATAATCTTGTGCTGAATGGCGCGTGACGCATCCATTGTAGCGGAAAATATTGTCTTTATCGCATCGCCCTGCTCGCCGCATCTTTCGGCAACGGAATCGAGTATCTGCTGCTCGCGCTCTGCGTTGAGTACAGGAATGCCGTGCTCAATTTTATACGCCGCAACTTCCTTTGCGATGTCCATTCTTTTCATCAGAAGCGGAATCAGCTGGCTGTCAATTTCGTCAATCTGATTTCTGAGTGAGAGTAAATCCATTAATAGTTTATCCTTAAAATATTATTCCATAATTATATCTAAAATTCCAAGTGCAACTGCGCTTTCAACAACAGGTACAGCACGCGGCAGAATGCACGGGTCGTGCCTGCCCTTGATTTCAAGCGTTGTGTTTTGCATAGTCTGCAGGTTAACGCTCTGCTGCGGTGCTGATATTGACGGCGTAGGCTTGATTGCTACGCTCAGCACAAGCGGAGCTCCATTTGTCATACCGCCGAGCACACCGCCATTGTTATTTGAAGTGAGCGCAACCTTGCCGTCCTTAACCTCGTAACCGTCGTTGACGTCCTTTGCGTTTGCAGAAGCAAAGCCGAAGCCGAGCCCGAACTGCACGCCCTTGACCGCAGGAATACCGAACAGTATCTGCGACAGTCTGCCCTCAACTGTGTCAAAGATATTGCCGCCGAGTCCGACGTCAAGACCTACTGCGGCACATTCAACAATGCCGCCGACGCTGTTCTGGTCAAGCCTGTATTTTTCAATCTCAGCGCACATTTTTTCCTCAGCCGCGCTGTCGATAACAGCAAACTGCTTTGCTGAAACCGCTTTAAGTTCCTCAGCTGTCACTGCGTTTTTATCAAACGGCGTATCGCAAACGCTGCCCACCTGCAGTATGTGTGCGCCGACGGTGATGCCCTTGTCAGCAAGTATCTGCTTTGCAATCGCGCCTGCAAAAACTATCGGCGCGGTCAGCCTTGCGCTGAAGTGTCCGCCGCCGCGGATATCGTTGTTACCGCCGTATTTTACATATGCGGGATAGTCGCTGTGCGATGGGCGTGGAACAGTCATAAGATTGCTGTAATCGCCGCTTTTTGTGTTTGTATTTTCAATCACCATAGCAAGCGGCGCGCCCGTTGTAACGCCGTTCAGAACGCCCGACAGAATGTGCGGTGCGTCCGCCTCCTTGCGCGGTGTTGAGGTCTTGTGATTGCCAGGAGCGCGGCGCGCCATCTCGGCATTAACGGCGTCCATATCAAGCTTTACGCCTGCCGGAAGTCCGTCTATTACACAGCCAATCGCTTCGCCGTGACTCTCGCCAAAGACTGAAAGTCTGATGTTTTTACCTGTTACTGATGACATCTGCCCTGCCTCCTAACCTGTTATAATCTTCAAAAAAGTCGGGGTATGATTTATTGATACTTTCGCAGTCGGTGATAGTGGTTGTGCCGTCGGCAAACAGCGCCGCAACCGCAAACGCCATAACAATGCGGTGGTCGTTGTAACCGTCAAGGTCTGCGCCCTGAACTATGCCGCCTTTGATAATCATACCGTCGGGCGTTTCTGTAACGTCCACGCCCATTTTTTTCAAATTCGTGACCACACTTTCAATGCGGTCGCTTTCTTTATATCTTAACCTTTCAGCGCCCGTGATAACCGTTTTGCCGCTTGCAAACGCAGCAAGCACCGCCACAGTCGGCACCATATCGGGAATATCAGTCGCGTCAAGCTCAATGCCGCAAAGCGCCGATTTTTCAGCACGGACGCCGCTTTCATTAACTGTAATCATTGCGCCGAATCGTTTTAAAACGTTCACAATTTTCTTGTCGCCCTGCGTGCTGTTTACATCAAGCCCGCAAACCGTAACATCACCGCCGATAGCGCCTGCTGCAAGGAAGAACGCCGCCTGCGACCAGTCGCCCTCAACGGTAAAATCCTGCACCTTAAAGGTCTGATTTCCTCTTATAAAATAACCGTTTTCGGTTTCCTTAATCTCCACGCCGTAGCGAGCCAGAACATCCACCGTCATATCAACATACGGCTTGCTCTGCAGCGATGTTGTGAGCACTATTTCGCTGTCACCGTCAAGCACAGGGAGCGCCAGCAGCAGCCCCGTAATGTACTGCGAGCTGACGTCGCCCGCAAGCTCAAACCTGCCGCTTGTGAGCTGACCGCTGATTTTAAGCGGCAACCCGCCGTCGCTTTCGCAATTCACGCCGTGCTCTGGCAGCAGCCTTAAGTAGTCGCCTATCGGTCTTTGCGGGAGCTTGCCTTCGCCCACAAAAGTAACCGTTTTGCCGAGTGCCGCCGCAACAGGAATCATAAACCGCAGCGTTGAGCCGGACTCAATGCAGTCGCAGATTTCACCGCCGTTTTTCAGCGTTTCAATTGCCTGTGCAGTCGCCTGCATATCCTTTGAATCGGTTATCGGTTTAACGCTGCCGCCGCCTGCGAGGAAGGTGCAAATCATCGCCCTGTGCGCCGCAGATTTTGAGGCAGGTACCGTAACGCTGCCGCGGAGTATTGAGTTTTCGATTTTTACTATACTCATTTTACACTCCGAAAAATGCAGGTATATTTTCGTTTTCAATCGGGTTGATAAAGCCGTTACCAACCTCGCTGATAAACACAAATTTAATTGAATCGCCCGTGCGCTTTTTGTCCGCGTTCATAGCGGAGATAATATCGCTCACGCTGTTTGTATCGGTTGTCGGAAGGTTGTATTTTTCCAGAACATTGGCAATTCTTTCAGCCGTTCCCTTTTCTGTAAGACCGTTGTTTTCGCCCGCCTGCGACACAAGCACCATACCGATGCCGACAGCCTCGCCGTGCGAAATTGTGGTGAAGTTGTGCAGCTTTTCAATCGCGTGACCTGCGGTGTGACCGAAGTTGAGGAGCGCCCTTTCGCCGTGCTCCTTTTCGTCGCGTTCAACAACGCCTGCCTTAAGGCTTACGCACTCAAAAATCACATCGTCAATAATCTCGCGTGCATTCTCGTTTTCAATTCTCTCAAAAAGTGATGCGCTTTTGATGCAGCCCATCTTAATCGCTTCCGCCATACCGTCGGAGAAGAAATGCGGCGTGAGAGTATCGAGAGTATTACTGTCAATCAGCACGAGGCGCGGCTGATGAAACGCGCCGCAGAGATTTTTTCCCGTTGGCAAATCAACCGCCGTTTTGCCGCCGACAGATGAATCCACCTGCGCCAGAAGCGACGTAGGTATCTGCACAAAGTCAATGCCGCGCAGGTAAATTGCCGCCGCGAATCCTGCCATATCGCCGCATACTCCGCCGCCCAGAGCAACAACAAGGTCGCCGCGCGTGAGCTCATTTTGCGACATAAACTCAACCATTTTAATTACGGTGTCTGTAGTCTTTGACTCCTCGCCCGCAGGGTAAATATATGTGCAGACCTCATATCCTTCATCTTCAAGCGAGGTTTTAACAGTATCGCCGTAAATCGGGAACACATTTGTGTCGCTGATAAGGCAGATTTTACGGCACTTTTTTACCGTCTTTATATACTTGCCGCAGTTTTTGATAATTCCTTTTTCAATTATAATGTCATACGGGGTGTTAACGTTAACCGTAAGTTTTTTCATTAGCCGATTTCTTCCTTAATCTTATTGCCCTTCTTCATAAGCTCGGTCAGGGCTTCGCCGTCGCCGTTAACGATGTTGTACTTAAAGCGCATAAGATTTGACACAAGGTCGTCAATCTCACGCACAAGCGGCTCCTTGTTATCAAGGAATAACTGTGTCCACATATCCGCATTAATACGCGCCACGCGGCTTACATCGCGGTAGGAACCTGCCGAGTAGCCTGCGTGCATCGGTGCAAGCGGTGACAGAACGTATGAGCACGCAAGCACGTGCGCAATCTGCGATGTAAAGGCAATCATCTCATCGTGGTGTTCGGGGGTGGTAACAACTGTGCGCTTAAAGCCCATATCCTGCGCGAGCCCTACAAGCGCGTCCGTCTTGTTGCGCGGAGTGTCCGCATACGGCGTGCAGATAAAACTTGCGTTTTCAAACAGGTTGTCAAGGCTGTTATCGTAACCGCCAACCTCGCGACCTGCCATCGGGTGCGCGCCTATAAAATAAAACTTTAAATCATTATATGTGCCCATCTCGGTGCAGATTTTAGTCTTTATACCGCAGGAGTCGGTAACGATGCTGTCCTGCTTAAAACTATCCTTGTGCTCGAGGATAAACGGCACAATCGCGTCCGGATATAAGTTCACAAAAGTGATGTCCGCCTCTGCGATTAAATCGTCAATATCTCCTGTTCTGTCAATGGCGCCGTCGCGCAGCGCCTTCTCAGTAACAGAGGGCGTTCTGTTCCAGCCGAGGACAGTGTGCTCAGTGTTTTTCTTCAGGGTCTTTGCAAGGCTTGCGCCGATAAGACCGAGTCCGCAAATTAAAACGTTCATACTTTTCTCCGTAAGTTATAAAATTCCAAGATATATAATAATATATAAATTATAATAAGTCAAATTAAAATTAATAATGTAATATTTATTTAATAATTCGCGACTAAAGTGGACAGTGAACAGTGGACCGCTATTATAATAGGTGTGGACGGAGTCCACCCAATAACTGCTTACTGCATACTGCTAACTGCTAACTGCTAACTGCTAATTAAAAACGGCTCCCTTTCAGGAGCCGTTTTTCATTGATTAGCTATTACCGAAGTAATCGTACTCATCGTCGTTATTATTGTTGTTGCCCGTATTTGAGCCCGGATTCGAGTCAGTAAACACCTCTGAAGCGGCGAGAGAGTACTCACGGATTTCAATCTCCGGTTCTGTATAAAATTTCATCTCTGCCACCCCCTTAAGCAATTACTGTTGCAAGAACAGGCTTCGACCATGCTGTGTGCTGATTGCCGTCCGTGCCCGTATAGGTTACGTAAGCTCTGTACCAAGCATTAATCGTGCTGCCCTTAATATTGTCTCTGATCTGAATCGGCGAAATTACGAACTGATTACCAACAGTGTGCTGAGTCGACTTCATTCTTACGATGCCGTTTGTGCCGACATTCTTGAACTGAAGGTCGCCGCTCGGAACTGTGCCGTCCTTTGTAGCCTTGAACAGGATACCTGCCTCAACAAGCTCGCATCCGTCAGGAATTACAAAGTTGTTTACGATAGACATCTTTGTGCCTGCGTTGAACATATTGCCTGCATTTGCGGTAGCACCGTTAGCGTCGATGTAAGAATCATCAACAAAGCCTGCTGCTACAGCAGCGTTATACTGCTCTTCTGTGTAAGGAATAATGAACATATTCTCGCTTGCATAGAAGGTGTATGTGTCGCCGTATGCAAGTACTGTTTCAGCATTATACAGACGGTCATCGGGTTCGTCGTATGACTCTACGTTTCTTGTTTCGATAAGCGATTCAATCAGTGCGCCTTCGTCAGGATCAACATCAACAAGCGTGCTGTCCGTAATAACGGTGTAAGCGTAAATCGAATCTTCCTTGTACTGCTTATTCTTGTTAGCAGATGTCGGGGAAAGGTTAACCTGCTCGTCATCAATCATAACGTAGCCTGTACCGTTTTTAGCCTTTGTGGAAAGACCTGTGTACGAAAGCTCAACCTTTTCGTTGTAGCTTGTATCAAACGATACATAACCGTCAATTGAACCGCCGAGGTTGCCAATAAATACTGTAATGCCGCCCTCGTCCTCACATTCGTAATTTGCAATTACAAGTGTGCTGGTCTGAATGTTTATAACATCGCCTGCATCGTAATCAGTGCCGCCGATTGTGTAATTAACAAATGTGTAGTGTGCAAAGTTCGGTGCAATCGGAAGCTCCATATTGCCCTTGTTCACATACTCAACCTTATAAGCCTCGTTACGAAGGCTGTTAGCGTAGGTTACCTTAACCTTATCGCCTTCAGCAATATCGGTTTCGTTATCAAGTCTGAAAGTTGTGTTACCGTTAACAACAAAGTTGATTACGTTATCGTTGGTGAGGTACTTTTCCTTGTAGGTTTCGCCCGATGTAGCAGATGTATAGGTGTAGTACCAGTTTACATACTGAGCATTCGGAGCGTATACGCGGATTGTTGTGCCGTAAGGAACGCCTGTAAGCGTTGCGCCTGTTGACTCGTATTCCTGACCGCCGATTGTGTAAGTGATTCTTGTGGAAGCAGCGTCAGCTACGCCTGTAATGTTCACATCATAGGTCTTGAAGTTTTCGCTGAGTGATTCAGTAACAAGCTCGTTAACCTCGCTCATATGCTGCCAGGTGTAACCTGTTGCAGACAGGCTGCCGTAGTAAGAGTTGTTTGTAAATACTACTGCGCCCTCAGTCTTTGCGCCGAGTGCCGCGATTGCAGCCTTAACAGCCTCAAAGTCATAAGCGTCAGGGTCTTTGTTTGTTTCGGAAAGAATATCCTGAACCGCTGTTGTGATATCCTCTGCGCTTGTTACAACATCAGCGTCAACTGCTACAAGCTGGTTGCCTGCTGCCGTTACTGCTGCAGCTGCGTCTGCGATAGCCTGGTCTGCAGCTGCCGAAGCGAATACTGCCTTACGCTGAGCATCTGTGTACCAGAAGTACTCAATTGCCTGAAGCGCTGTGTTACAGTTAGCGATTGAAGCAGTGGTGTAGTTGCCGCTGTTAACCTTTGTGCGCAGTGCTGCAACTGCGTCGTCAAGAGGTGTAAAGTCAGCGTTTGACTCAAGAGCGTCTTTTAGCTCAACAACTCTTGCTGCGCGAGCTTCAATATCCTGCTGTGCAGCTGACTTTGCAGTACCTGTTGAATCGAAGTATGCATAGTCGCGTACGCCTGATGCAGAATAAATACCGTTGAGCTTTGCAACTACTTCATCCTGATAGTAATTAGCAAATGCTGTCCAGCTTTCATCTGACCAAGGTCCGCCATATGCTTCGCTCTGCTGACCTGCGTCGTAAACATCCTTAACTGCGTCACGTGCTGCGATGAGCGTGCTTCTGTCAGCAGCCTTTACAAGTGCTTCCTTAGCAGCCCAGAGGTTGTCGTATCTTGTCTGGCACTGTGAAAGTACCCACTCTGCAGTTTTGCCGCTATAATCCATATCAGCCTTTGCAGCTGCAAGTGCGTTTGTGTATGCAGTCCATGAAGCGTTTGTGTATTCGCTTTCAACATAACCTGCGTTTTCAACCTGGTTGATAAGTCTGAACAGGTCTGCTACGTTAACTACCTGTACAGTTCTGCTGTACTGTGTATAGTCGTGGCGGTAGCCATGGTATGTGTAACCGAATGTACCTGCAGAATTATACTTCCAGAAGTAAGTAGCACCGAAGTTCTTGTTTGTGAATGTGTAATTATCGATGCTCAGCTTCGTGTTCTTTGTAAGAGTGTTGCTGTTTTCCTGTACAACGTAAAGTGAAGTCGATGACTTAAAGTGTGTTGTACCCTTCTGTGCATAAAGTGCACCCCAGGCACCGTGGTTACCGTCGTTAGAAGTTTCATCCTTATTATCAAAGTCGGTAAGCATCTGGGTGAGGTCGGTCTGATAATAGTTCTCGTCATCTACAGTATCAATGTAGTAATTTGTGCTTGCGTCGGTCGCTGCGGTTGTAATCCAGCGTCCATTACTCTCAACTGCATATACATTGTATCTTGCGGTGGAAATCTGCGAAGCGTTTGCAAACACACCGGTGCCTGGTCTGCCTGCAACCTTACCAAGTACAAGTCTGCCTGACTTTAAGTTTGTGCCGTCGTTCTGTGCAACAAAGCCGCCTGCAAAGCCGTACTGGTTAATCATATCGTCGCTTACAGATTCGTTGTCGCCGTTACCGCCGGAAGTAATCTGATTTACCCATTCGCAGGTGTCGTCGATGTTCATTGTATCAAGAGCACCGTAGCAGGAGCTGTTATCTGTTCCGTCCCAGAAGCTGAAATATGAATCAGGAAGGGTAAGATAATCAGCAGCGTGAGTTGTTCTGAATACTATTGAATTATCAAAGCCCCAGAAATTAGTTCTCCATGTAACGCCTGCACCTGTTGTTTCAGGTGTACCCTCGATTGATACAGCACTCTGCATTGTACCTTCAGTGATAAGCTCGCCATTACCCATCTTTGAGAACGCGTCTTTTAGGTCGTTGAGCGCTGTAATAACGCCGCGAACTGCTTCGATATATGCGTTAATCTCTGTTCTTGCACAGTTATCAACGTAAACCGTAATTGCAGGGTCAAAGGTTGTTACGGTGTTAATTGCTGCTTCAACAGTGTTCCAGTTAGCGTAATCTGTAGGAGTATAAACTGAAGTATCCTGTGCGTGTGCAACTACTGACGTTGCAGAGTATCCGCCGGCAGAAGGTGTGCCGTAATCCTTATTGATAACAAGCTTAAGAACTGCAGCCTTTACAGCAGCAAGCTGTGCGTTAACAGTAGCCTCTGTAGTCTGGCTCTTTGCACGAAGGCTCTTATACTTGTCAACAGATGTCCATACTGCGATTTTAGCAGTGTTAACTACGTTCTGAAGGTCAGCATTTGTGAACGATGCAGATGTGAAGTACGCCTGATTTGCGATTGCATACTCTGCGTCATCAATAGCAGACTCAAGTGCAGTTGTGTCAACATTCTGTACAGAGTTAACAAGGTTGTTGTATGCAGTGTTGAGTCTGTCTGCAAGAGTCTGTGCAGCTGCATTTGTGCTGTAGCCGTTGGTTGTAAGGTTTGTCATATTATCTCTTGCTGCCTCGTAAGCGTTCTTGAAAGCAGTCCAGAGATTAGCAGCGTAATAGTTGTCGTCGTTACCTTCTGCATATGTAGCCTTTGATGCAGTGATAGCCGCACGCATAGCGTTATAACCTGCGTCTCCGTCAGGATTGGTTGTAGCGTTAACAGTTGCTGCAGCCGTGTTGAGCGAGCTTGCAACGTTAGCCGCTGTTGTGCCCGGATTGCTGCCGTAATTATACGAAGCAACATTAACCGTAAGAGCATCGTATGCGTTGAAGTATGCAGCAAGACCGTTACACTTGTAGTTAGCTACCTGTGAAAGATAGGTCTTAGTATTAATAGCGGAAAGCGCAGTTGCATAGTCAATAATGTAGATGTTACCTGCATTGTTGAGATAGTGGTCAACGCGGTTATTGCTTGATGAATAACCGGTGAATGCGTACCAGCTCGGCTGTACAGTCTTAAGACCGTCAGTGAATCCGCTTGCTCCGCCAACATACTTCATATAGTTAGCAAAGTAGTTCCACTTATTTCTGTTACCGCCGGGTGCGCCGTCAGGTGTAAGACCCGAAGCCTTCTCGTAACCGGGGATACGGTCGCTCTGCTGATATGCATAGTTCCAGTCTGCGGTGCCGTAGTCCATTTTACCGTTCCACTGACCCTGAAGTTTGAATTCAGAGCTGTCATTAGGAAGCTGTGAATTATCGCCGTTTGACGGATACATCGTGAACATCATTCTTGAGCTGAAGCCCGTCTGGTCATAGTAATAGAATACTGCAACCGGGAACAGAATATCATTAGTGCCGTCATACATAAGTACGTTATTAGCACCGTACTGAATCTGAACACGTACATTCTTTGTATTGCTTGAGTTCTCGTCGATAAGAGTATCCTGTCTGTCAGCATAAAGAATGTTCTTTGCATAGTTAGCACCGATAGCAGTATCGCTGTCACGGCTGTATACAGACGCGGTTGCAACAGAACGTGTCCATGTGTGGTCTGCGTCAAGATTGTTTGTTGCGGTAACAAGCGCATTAGTCGCACTTGTAAGCGCAGAAGCTGTGCCCTGACCGTAAACGTAAGCATCGTAAGCTTCGTTAGCATCAACATATGCCGCATATGCTGTTCCCATTGTTGTGTAAACAGTACCGTTCATTTTTGCGAGATAAGCATCAACCGCACTGTTGTATGCAGTGATAGCTGCATCATCTGCAAGAGCTGTAACTGCCGTAAACGGTAATGTTGTTACAACCATAAGTGCAGAAAGAACAATCGCAAGAATCTTTTTAATTGAACTTCTCATAGAAAAAACCTCCTTTAAGGTTGCGTCCTCCCCTTTCACAGCTGCTGTTACTGACTATTAAGCGCACTGTTACTTAAAGATTTCGCGTAATAGGGATAATATCCCTAAATTATTTTATACACTCACATAATACCACACCTATATACAAAAATCAATAGGATATTCAAAAAAAATTCATATATTTGTTTACAATTCGTTAACAATTAATGTTTTACGTTTTTTGGAATTTGTAATAATGAAACCAGTAGGGGGGGGGTGGGGGGGGGCGGCGGCGAAAGAAAAAAAGAAAAGAATAAACACGGG
>CAYZPT010000037.1:0-711 GCA_964480285.1 uncultured Bacteroides sp. | reverse complement strand
TTTTTTTAGTTTTGTTGGATTGTTAAATAATCAAACCCTTTGGGCGCTTGCCCCCCAGCCCGCCAAATTACTCCCGAAATCATCAAAACGGCGCGATGAGAGCATCGCGCCCTACACGACAATATCCAACCGTTAGTTGCATACTTATGCATAATTATTGCATATTTATCCGTCAATATACACAATGCAACCCAATATATAATATGATAAAAACAAAAATTGCACAAAAATCAATAATTGGTATTGCAATTATATTCATTCGTGATATAATAACCGCAACACATCAAAAATAACTGCAAAGGAGCAACATATAATGGATAAAAAAGTTATTAAAAAAGTTGTACTCGCTTACTCAGGAGGACTTGACACATCAATCATCATTCCGTGGCTTAAGGAAAACTATAATAACTGCGAGGTTATCGCTGTAAGCGGCGACGTAGGACAGGGAACCGAGCTTGACGGACTTGAGGAAAAGGCGATCAAAACAGGCGCTTCAAAGCTCTATGTGCTTGACCTTAAAGATGATTATGTAGAAAACTACATTTTCCCCTGCCTCAAAGCAGGCGCGGATTACGAAACATATCTTCTTGGTACCTCGCACGCACGCCCCTGCATCGCTAAGGGACTTGCTGAAATCGCGATTAAAGAGGGCGCCGACGCTATCTGCCACGGCTGCACCGGCAAGGGCAACGACCAGGTTCGTTTTGAGCT
>CAYZPT010000036.1:0-15503 GCA_964480285.1 uncultured Bacteroides sp. | reverse complement strand
CTGATTCATATGGTAAATATAATGTTACTATTATTGACAGCGGCGTTAAAACAACAATTGCAACAACAGCTAAAGAACCTATCGATGTTTTAAAAACAGCAGGCATTACACTTGCCTCAGACGATAAAATGGACATCACTGCTTTCGCAGGCGGTGAGGGCGGCACAATCGTAATTAACCGTCTTAACACAGTAAACATTAAGTTTAACGGTAAAGTTCAGACATATGATGTTTACGCACCGACTGTTGGCGAAGCAATTAAAGAAATCGGTCTTACCGTAAATGACGAAAATGCGACTAACTACAAATTCGCAGATCTCATTAAAGACGGTATGGTTATCGAGATTAAGGACGCTCCGAGCGTTACACTTGTATCAGGCAAGAACACTACAAAGTACGCTAAAACAAGCGGCACAGTTAAGGATCTGGTTGAACTTGCAGGTATCAAACTTGCTAAGTACGACTACACAAAGCCGGCTCTTGACACTCAGCTTAAAGCCGATATGAAGGTTGAAGTATTTAAGGTGGTATATCTTAAAGAAACCAAAAACCAGGCAATTGAGTACAAGACGGTTGAAAAGGAAGACGATTCCCTTGATAAGGGTGAAACAGAAGTTGTTACCGAAGGTAAGAACGGTAACAAAAAAGTTACTTACGAAGTAAAGTATGTTAACGGTAAAGTAGCTAAAAAGAAAGTGCTTGATTCAGTTATCACAAGCAAGCCAACAACTGCAGTGGTAAAGGTCGGCACAAAGGAAGCTGAGCCTGTAGAAGAGGAGCAGACTGAAGAGCAGACAACAAACTCTGAAGAGACTGAAACTACTACAAAGGTAAGCAGCACAAAGAAAACCGCAAAGAAAACTACTTCTAAAAAGAAGTCAAAGAAGAGCAAAAAATCTTCTAAAAAAACATCTAACAGCGACGTAACACCTAATGGCGTTCAGTCTTACAACGGCATTTCAGTCGGTCAGGTAATCGACGGTTACTACACACGTTACTGTATGTGTGCACAGTGTAACGGTGTTGAGTCAAACTATCTTGCAAGCGGCGCGTATGTTTACTACAATATGCCCGACCCGCACTATGTAGCTCTCAACTGGCTTCCTATGGGTTCTGTAATCAAACTCAACGGCACAAATTACACTGTTGTTGACCGCGGTGGCAGCGGACTCTCATCAGTCGGCAGAGTTGACGTGTTCACACCGGAAGGTCACGAGGCATGCTTCCGTTACGGTTGCGGATCCTGCACACTTGAAATTGTAAGATTAGGTTGGTAAACAGAATAACCTATTAGGCTCCCCTGCGTAAGGGGAGCTGTTTTTTGTTTGCAAAAAACAGAGGGGTTGTTTATATACAATATAGACATTGACAAACAGGATACCTTGTGTTACAATGTATATGCATTGTGATACGAGGCATTATTGTTTGAGGTGATATTATGAAATTCAGTAAGGAATTATTAAAGGGCAGCACAGGTACGCTTGTGTTAAGCGTGCTTGAAACGCAGGATATGTATGGTTACCGCATTATCCGCGAGCTTGAAATCCGCAGCGAAAATGCGTTTGAAATGAGCGAGGGCACACTGTACCCTATTCTTCACGCGCTGGAAAAGGAAAAGTATCTTGAAAGCTACTGGCAGGAGGTAGACGGCAGAAACCGCAAGTACTACCACATCACCAAAAAGGGCAAAAAAGAGCTCGGCGAAAAGAAAGAGGAATGGAAGTCGTTCTCGTCAAGCGTTACAAAGGTGCTCAATTACGCATAGTGCGTTGCACAGATTAAAGCGGTCAGACTAAAGTAGGGGCGTATACCATCCGCCCGCAAGTCTGGCATTATTAAAAACAAACAGCTATTCGTAGGGCGCGATGCCCTCATCGCGCCGCGATATCAGGTAAATTATTATGACTAAAGAAGAATATATTGAAAGCATAGTGTCGCAGATTGACGACAAGGCGGCGCGTGCGGAATTTCGCATCGAAATTGCCGATCACCTCGACGACCGCATTGCGTTTTACACCGACGCGGGTTACGACTACGACTACGCGCTCGACAAGGCAATCGGCAGAATGGGTGACACAGCCACCGTCGGTTCGCAGATGAACAACCTGTATGACACGACTACGGTCAATGGATTCATATGGGCATTGGCGTGGCTCAATGTTGTTCTGGCACTGTTTACGTTTTTTGGTCCAAGAACAACATTTAACTATATGGTGTTTGATTATGCGGGATTTGCCTGCCGCGCAGAAGTATTTGTAGCCGCCCTTGCGTTTTTGCTCGCGTCAAAGCACCGCAACCATAAAGCACTTACATTAGTTTCCGTCACCAGCTTGTTTTTAATGATTGCTATGGTTGTGTTTGACGGAACAGAGTTCTCGTGGAATGAATTAATATCACCGTTGATAACCGCAGGCAGTATTCTTGGTGGCAAAGTGATACAACTCAATTACCCACTATCACTTGCTTATGCAGTTATTACCGTATTTGGATATGTTTATTTGGCAGCTGCGGGAATTGTCGGGATTTTGTATGCCGCGCAGATAAAATCAGTTATTAATGGCACCGCCAGAACAAATATAATAAAGCGGTACCGCTTTATGGATTGGATAAACAGAGTGACGATAGTCAGCAAGATTGCAGAGACTGCAATATTCATTTACTTTGTAATAGTTTTTATTGGTGAAGTATTATGATTATTGTATTATTTTTAGGGCTGACGATACGCACGCCGATTTCGATGTGCGTGTGGTCGTTGGCGCTACTGGGCATTAATATATCACTTGCGGTTATTGTTAAGTACAGCGCAGAGAGCAGGGAACTCGATAACGGCAAGCTGTGGGCGATTATGTCGTTCTTTTTCAGCCTGCCTGTTGTTGCGCTTTACTTCCTTATGAACATAAAACTCGGCGTTAAACCGAAGGACAAAGAGGCAAAAACCGTGCAGCGCAATGCAGTTATTATGTGTGCGGTCGCGCTTATTATTTCCGTAGCGATTACCCCGCTGTTCGTTTATGAAAACAAGCAGGCAAACCTGCGCGCAGAATATGAGGAAGCATACGGCAAGGCGTATCTTAACGCGGACGGTACGCACTATATACTCTATGACAAGATGGGGAACGAATACGCCTATGACGAGTATCTTATGCCGCTTTACACAAAGGACGGCAAAAAGTATATTGATGACGGCAATTGCTACAAATGCGGCAGCAAATCTTTAGATGTATCGCAAGTGCGTGTTGACAGCGAGGGATACCTTGCCCAAGGGGATTATGAAAAGATGAAGGAAATTGGTATCCCTGATTATGAATTTGACGACGATTATTATTACGTTTGGAAGGACGACAAAGGCAATTATTACTACAACCCCGAGGACTGTTCGTGGGATAAGGACGGCAATCTTGTATTTCGAGCGCAGGAGCTCACCGATTTTTACGAAGAACATTCGTAGGGACGACCATTGGTCGTCCGCAAATGCGGAATTATCGGTTACTCGCTTTGCTCGAACAATTATGGCGGCGCGATGTGGGCATCGCGCCCTACAAATTTGTTGACTATTGCCTGCAATCGTGCTATTATACTAAATCATATAACAAACTATGAGGTAAACGTTATGGACAATATGCCAAAAGAACAATTCAAAAGGAAGCTCCCTGTGCCCAAAGAGGTTAAGGAGATGTATCCTTTATCCGAAAAAGCTATTGCGGCTAAAGAGGTAAGGGATGAGGAAATTGCAAAGATTTTCCGCGGTGAGAGCGACAAGTTTGTGCTTGTAATCGGCCCCTGCTCGGCTGACAGAGCCGACAGCGTGCTTGACTATATCCACCGCCTTGCAGAGGTGGAAAAGGAAGTCAACGACAAGCTGATGATTATTCCGCGCATTTACACCGGCAAGCCGCGCACCACGGGCGCAGGCTACAAGGGTATGCTTCATCAACCTGACCCGGACAAAAAGCCCGATATGCTTGAGGGCATTGTGGCAATCCGTCAGCTACACGCAGACGCTATCGAGCAGACAGGTCTTACCTGCGCTGACGAGATGCTTTATCCCGAAAATCACCGTTATCTTTCCGATATCATTTCATACGTTGCAGTCGGCGCGCGCTCGGTTGAAAATCAGGAGCACCGCCTTGTGTCAAGCTCGCTGACTATCCCGGTTGGTATGAAGAACCCCACAAGCGGTGACTTCTCAATTATGCTCAACGCCATTAAGGCGGCGCAGAGCGGCCACACCTTCCTTTATCGTGGCTGGGAGGTTGAGAGCAGCGGCAACGACCTTGCGCACGCAATTCTGCGCGGCAGCGTTACAAAGCACGGTGTAAACCATCAGAACTACCACTATGAAGATTTACGTCTGCTCTACGATATGTACTGCACGGGCGGCTACGAAAATCCGGCTGTTATCGTGGATACAAACCACTCTAACTCGGGCAAGAACTACCTCGAGCAGATTCGTATTGCAAACGACGTGCTGTATTCAATGAGCCACAACGACGATATCAAGAGTATGGTCAAGGGCTTTATGATTGAATCTTATATCGAGGACGGCGCACAGAAGGTTGAGGACGGCGTTTACGGCAAGTCCATCACCGACCCATGTCTCGGTTGGGATAAGACGAAAAACCTCATTTACTCAATCGCAGACCAGCTGTAAGCTAAAACAAATTAAGGGCGGATATTATCCGCCCGCTTTTTCTTACTGTGCAATTATAAACAAAAACTAAAATAATCATCCAATCCCTTTACCTTTTACAAACAATGTGTTAGTGTGTAATCAAAGACAAGGCGAAGGGAGGTTTTGTATGATTAAACGCATTTCAACGGTCGCGCTGTCGATTGTCGGCGCTGTAATTTCTGTGCTTCTGTTTTTCCATGAGCCTTTGGAATACCTTGCGAGCAATAAGTATGCGGGCGGCGGCACGGAGTATACATACAGCGAGCTTTTAAGGGAGTTTGCACAGGATTTGTTCGGGGAGCCAATGTTAACAGTGATTTTTGCAGTCACATTTTTAGCGATGGTTTTCCTTGCAGTTCTGGTGCATCTTAACATAGATGACAGCAAAAAAATAGTTGCCGCTAAATGTGTGAATTATGCAGCGTACCTTTTGACAGCGGTTGCAACCTTTACTGTCTATATGCCGGGCGAAGGGTTTGAAATATTAGCTGCTATACCGTTTTTCCTCGGCACAGCACCCGCGGTTACGATCCTGTTTATTGTGTCGCTGATTAGAAACAAAAGCAAATCGACAAGCCTCACAACAACAGCAATTGCAAGTGCTATGAGCATTGGTTATACAAGCTTGATTTGCGGGCTGTGCGACGAAATTGCAATCGGCTGTGCAAGTGTACTGTCAATCGCTTCGCTTTTAACCATAATTCTATTTTATTCAGACAATGATGAGGAAGAGCCAAAAAGCCGACTGCGAGCAGTTTTTATTTCAGTTTTCTGTATTCTGCTTGCAGGTGTAGTTGCATTTGGCGATATGTACCTGTATTGCGATAATACTGAACATAAGCAGGCAAAAGAACGCGGCTATACCTATGTCGGCAATAACGACGGCAAGGAAAAGGAACGCGCACACTTCAGCATAAATGGCTTTGAGGGCTATTATGCATACAAAACAAAGCAATCTAACTGTATCCCGTACAGAAACGGCGATATCTGCCTTGTGGAAAGCTATGACTTTTCGTCGGAAAATATAGTTGTTCCTGCAACGCTGAACGGTAAAAAGGTAATGCTTCGCGAAATACAGATTTCGGACTCAAATGAATTTTTCAGGCACCTTGCAGAAAACCGGGATAAGTTTAAAACAATCACCATTGCCGACGGTATGGGGTATACGGTTAAGGACAATAAGGTATACGACTCTGAAAATCAACGCATAATATATCTTTATTTCGGTAACGAAAAGTCAGTTACTGTTGACAGCAGCGTGAGTTGTATTGACGAATACGCTTTTGCGTATTCGGGTGTTGAAAAGATTACGTTTGAGGACGGAGTAGGTCAAATGCGTGGCGGCGCTTTTGCAGAGTGCCCGATTAAAGAGCTTACTTTGCCCGACGGTATGGTTACTATTGGCAGTAATAACAGTATACTAGGTGCCGCTTCAAAGCTACAGAAGGTGAACCTTGGCAAAGAGTGTAACATCTGGACGCTGCTCGGCGACTTTGACGAGGATGTTCGCAGGAAGAACGAAAACGATAACGTCACGCTTACCGTTGACACCGAAACGGTGATTGACCTATACGACATTGGCGATATGATTTACAACTACCCCAAGGTGGAGCTTAATTTAAATATGAGCAAAGAGGATTATATCGACAATAGCATAAGCTATGGTATATCAGATAAGATGTTGGAGAAGATTAAGAACGACGGTGACACAATCACATTTACTGAAAGCCACGTTGTTTCAGGCGTTAAGACGGCAAAAACAGAGGTTACAATAAACTTTGCCTAATTGGAAACGAATAACAAAAAACGCAACCGCGTAATTCGGTTGCGTTTTGTTTTGTTTGATTAATGGTTTAGCCAAGCTCTGCGAAGTACTTGATTGTTCTAACCATCTGTGATGTGTAGCTGTTCTCGTTATCATACCAAGAAACAACCTGAACCTCGTACTTGCCGTCACCGATAGGAAGAACCATTGTCTGTGTAGCGTCAAAGAGTGAGCCGTATCTCATACCAACGATATCCATTGATACGATCTGGTCTGTGTTGTAACCGAAGCTCTCGTTTGAAGCAGCCTTCATAGCGTCGTTGATAGCGTCAACAGTTACGTTGTCGCCCTTAACAACTGCTGTAAGGATAGTGGTTGAACCTGTCGGAGTAGGAACACGCTGTGCAGCACCGATAAGCTTGCCGTTGAGCTCAGGAATTACAAGACCGATTGCCTTTGCAGCACCTGTTGAGTTAGGTACGATGTTAGCAGCGCCGGCTCTTGCTCTTCTGAGGTCGCCCTTTCTGTGAGGACCGTCAAGAATCATCTGATCGCCTGTGTAAGCGTGGATTGTGCACATAATACCGCTCTGAATCTCAGCGAAATCGTTGAGAGCCTTTGCCATAGGAGCAAGGCAGTTTGTTGTGCATGATGCAGCAGAGATGATTTTGTCATCTGCTGTAAGTGTTTCGTGGTTTACGTTGAAAACGATTGTAGGAAGATCGTTACCTGCAGGAGCAGAAATAACAACTTTCTTTGCACCGGCGTCAATGTGAGCCTGTGCCTTGTCCTTTGAGCAGTAGAAACCTGTGCACTCAAGAACTACGTCTACGTCAAGCTCGCCCCAGGGAAGCTCTGCAGCGTTTGGTTTAGCATAGATTGTGATTTCCTTACCGTCAACGATGATTGAGTTGTCAGTAGCCTCAACAGTGTGCTTACCCTCACCGATAACACCTGCATAACCTCTCTGAGCAGTATCATACTTGAGAAGGTGAGCGAGCATTTTAGGATCTGTAAGGTCGTTGATAGCAACTACTTCGTAACCCTCTGCATCAAACATCTGACGGAATGCGAGACGACCGATACGGCCGAAACCATTAATAGCAACTTTAACCATTGGATTGTACCTCCGTTAAATAAAATTTTTGCTTTTTTGCATTTTTATTTTATACTGTTTTACAGTAATAATCAAGAAAAAAATGTAAATTTTACACTTTATACAAAATATTTTCCACATATCGTGAAATGTTTAACAATGCGGTGCTGTTATTCTGTTTTCTTTTTCTTTCTGAAAACTATCAGTTTGCTGAAAACGTAGTTGAGTATTACCACGATTACGGAAACAATCAGCTTTGCAAGCATTCCTTCAATACCGAATATGGTCTGATTCAGTCCGATTTTTACAAGCAGGGGAAGACCTACGGCTTCAATAACACCGGTAACGCCTCTCGCTGTAACAAAGGAGAAAAACTCCTTAATAAAAATCTTCGGTGCAAAACTCTTGCTTTCAAACACCCATATTTTGTTTGTTATAAATGCGAACAGTACGCCTGCAATCCACGCGATTGCTGTGCAGACGCCGAGCTGGAATTCGCTCAGTCCTGTCGGCGTGGAGGGTGGAATAATGCGCGTGCAAACGGCGTAAACCGCCCAGTTTACAAGTGTTGTCAGTCCGCCGAAAATCACATAGGTGATAATTTCTTTGTATTTAATTATCAGTTTTTTGATTTTATCAACCATTCTTTGTGTCCTTCAGTTTGTATAGTCTGGCTTGTTTTGATTTGTAAACAAGCTCGTAATTGCCGTCATTATCAAGCGAGGTTGACAGATAGCTCGGTGCGTCGTCAACAATAAGATAGTTGAAGTGATATTTGTCAACAAAATCCTTGTAGTAAATACGGGCACCTCTGATGTCGTTGTACTCTTTAAGATAGTCAAATTCCTTGTTGTTTTTCTTGAGGAATAGTTCGGCTCTGCCATCGATGTACGGATGATAGCCGTGGAATTCAAGGTATTGTCCCTGATTAAAACTTGCAAACAGAACAATATCTTCTTTGTCCTCTTTATCAAGTATTTCAATTATTTTGTCAAGTGATCTGTATTCAGCTTCTTCCTGATTCTCCACAGACTCTGCATTGCCTGCCTGGAAGACGATTACTCCGCCGAGAACACCTATCATAGCAACAAACATAACAATAAGGAATGCAAGCTTTTTCTTTTCCTTATTATCGCGCTTACGCTCGTCGATTGTCAGCATAATTTTTGCATCTTTAAACATATAGGCAAACGCGGGGATACCGCCGACAATGAAGTAGGCGATTGATTTTGCGTTCATAAGCGCCATAAGCGTCGTGCCGAGGAACAGCAGAACAAATCGTGTTGTGAACGATTTGTTTTTTGCAACAACAGCAAGGCACAGGAAAACTGCAAGCACGCTGAACAGCACAATGCCCCATGCGTCTGCAAGCGAGGTGTGCTGCATTTCAATTATAAGTTTATTGATTTCCTGAGAGCCGAAAGAAGTTGTAATATACTTCATTGCCTCAAATCCGTATGGATTGATAAAGCCGACAGCAAAGCAGATTATACCGCAGACTGCGAGTTTTACGAAGCTGCAGCACGGCTCCTGTTTTATTTTTTTGAACTTAAACGGTATTGCCGCAACGCCATACGGTGCCGCAAAAACAAACAGCATCGCCCACATCGCTGCGTGCAGATTAATCAGCGCAAGCGAAATCAGCGGCAGACCGCAAAGGTATATCAGTTTGCCTTTTTTTACAAAGCTTTCAAGCAGATACAGTGCAAGCAATATCAGCAGCATTGTCATTGCCTGAGGACGTGTTCTTTCAAACATCGGTGCAGCAAGCACGTCTGCAACAAATGAAAATACGCTTGAAATAAACAGATTGTCGGTTATCAGTCGCGTCAGTTTGTGCATAAGCACGCAAAACAGACCGTAGCACAGAATAACAAATCCTATTGCACCTGCGGTGCCGAGTGCTTTGTATATGTAATAATAGATTACTGCGCTCAGCCACTGCTGCACAATGATGTGCATTGACGAGTGCATTGACAGGAAGTCGGTGGTCGGGAAGCCATTGTTCACTATATGTTCGCCGGTTTTGTAGATAAAATAAAAATCGTTATCAAGCTGCAGCGAAATCAGCAGTAACCCTGCAACAGGCGCAAGGATATACAGCGCCTTAAACCACTTTGGAGCGTCATTTATGTTAATTCGCTTTTTCTCGGGCATAACAATTCCTCCGAATATAATATGTTTAATTATAACACCAATACTGATAATCTACAAGTAAAAAATATAACAATGATTTTATATTAGTTTAAACCCTGTTCAGTTCAGAACCGAACAGGGTAATTCTATTTCTTTTCAATTTTTTTCGGTTTCCATATTGCCTTGCCGAGAAGTCCTGTAAAGTAGTCAAACACAACTGCCATAGCGCAGGTTACAGCTAAAGAAACCACAATAAATATATATCTATGCCTGTCTGCAACACCGAATTCCTTGAGAATCGTCATCGGTATTCTCTGCAGGATATATACACTGAATATGTGCTCGCCGAACCAAGACAGAATATTGCTCTGAAAACTTACTTTCATGGTGATTACAACGGTAAAAATAGTGAAAGCGAAAGACCAGAGTATATAGTATGTAAGTCTGTCGTCTCTGCGAAGGTAAGTGAAAACATATACGAGCGTCAATCCGGCAACGGCAATCAGATAAATAATATCGTTTTTCATCATTATTTTTTCGATAACATCTTTAAAGAAAGAGTACCAGAAGCCGAGTGCATAAACAAGAACCGTGTTATACCATCTTGTTTCCTTTTCAAACTGATATTTCATCAGATAGATAAATAAAACTGAGAGGGCTGTCAGCACAATCAGATAAATCGCCTGATGCCAACGCTTGTCCAGCCATTTGATTGGGAAAAAGGCAATGAACGTGCAGATATACATCGCAAAAATTATGAATATATACCAGTTTGAATTCCCCATGGACTCCCACGCTGTGAATGATAGCAGCAACTTTTTCAGCGTTATTTCTTTACCGAGGCAAAAGTTCATTGCCGCGAAAAGTAAAATGGCTATATCATAGTTTATCAACAGATTAGGGAAGCGCTTTTCAGGAATTGATTTGATGTATGCAAATTTCCTTTTTTTAATCTGCTCCATCATACCATAGCCCGAATAGAACAGGAACATAACAACAACCATCTGTTTAATATGGTCCTGAAATACGACATAGGCTTTATCATATGCACCGCTCAACTCGAAATACCCCCTCGAGTGACTCAGGAAAATCAGCAGAACGAATATTCCCTTGATAACGTTGCAAGAATCCTTTGATATATAATCTTTGTTAAATTGATTAGCCTTTTCAGCCTTTGCCGAGCTGAAAATAATTAATAACAGAATCAGAACAAAAAATATCATAACATCTCTCCTTTTGAATTAATTATATCATAAATATAATGTGTAAACAAGGAAAAATATTGACATAAAAAGAGGACAGCCGAAGCTGTCCTCAATTGTTTTGTATTAATGCTCTTATTTAGAAGCGATTGCAGCCTGTGCAGCAGCAAGGCGAGCGATCGGAACTCTGAACGGTGAGCATGATACGTAGTCAAGACCAATCTTGTGGCAGAACTCAACGGAGCTCGGGTCGCCGCCGTGCTCACCGCAGATACCGCAGTGAAGGTTCGGGCGTACCTTTTTACCCATATCTACAGCCATTTCCATCAATCTGCCGACACCGGCTTGGTCAAGCTTTGCAAACGGGTCGTTCTCGAAAATCTTTGCATCATAGTATGCATCGAGGAACTTACCGGCATCATCACGGCTGAAGCCGAAGGTCATCTGTGTTAAGTCGTTGGTACCGAAGCAGAAGAAGTCTGCCTGCTCAGCGATTTGATCGGCAGTGAGTGCTGCACGCGGAATCTCAATCATGGTACCGACTTCGTACTTCATCTCGACGCCGGCTGCCGCGATTTCTTCATCGGCAGTTGCCACTACGATGTCTTTCACATACTTTAATTCCTTGCTGTCGCAAGAAAGCGGAATCATAATTTCGGGGTCCATATCCCAATCCGGATGTGCTTTCTTCACATTGATAGCAGCGCGGATGACCGCTCTGGTCTGCATCTTTGCAATTTCCGGATAGGTCACGGCAAGTCTTAAGCCTCTGTGACCCATCATCGGGTTGAACTCGTGAAGAGAGTCGATGATAGCCTTAATATCTTGAACACTCTTTCCCTTGGCAGCGGCAAGTTTTTCAATATCTGCTTCCTCGGTGGGAACAAATTCGTGAAGCGGCGGGTCTAAGAAACGGATGGTTACCGGGCAACCCTCAAGTGCTTCATACAGTTTTTCAAAGTCGCTTTGCTGGTAGGGAAGAATCTTCTCAAGAGCAGCTTCTCTGTCTTCTACCTTGGTGGAGCAAATCATTTCGCGGAAAGCGGCAATTCTGTCTTCCTCAAAGAACATATGCTCGGTACGGCAAAGACCGATACCCTCTGCGCCGAGTTCTCTTGCTCTCTTAGCATCAGCCGGTGTGTCAGCGTTTGTGCGAACTTTGAGGGTTCTGTATTTATCTGCCCAACCCATAATTCTACCGAAGGTGCCTGCAATCTCGGCATCCTTGGTAGCGATAATACCTTCATAAATATTACCGGTAGAGCCGTCAATCGAAATGAAGTCGCCTTCATTAAATTCTTTGCCGGCAAGGGTGAACTTTTTATTGTCTTCATCCATAATAATGTCGGAGCAGCCGGATACACAGCAAGTACCCATACCACGCGCTACAACGGCTGCGTGAGAGGTCATACCGCCGCGCACGGTGAGAATGCCCTGAGAAGCCTTCATACCGGTAATATCTTCCGGAGAAGTCTCGAGTCTGACAAGTACGACTTTTTCACCGCGTGCATTCCACTCTACAGCGTCATCTGCATTAAATACCACTTTACCGCAAGCAGCACCGGGAGAAGCACCGAGACCTTTACCAATCGGGGTAGCGGCTTTTAAAGCAGCGGCATCAAACTGCGGGTGAAGGAGGGTGTCGAGGTTACGCGGGTCAATCATGGCAACCGCTTCTTCTTCGGTTCTCATGCCTTCATCTACAAGGTCGCAAGCGATTTGAAGAGCCGCCTGTGCGGTTCTCTTACCGTTACGGGTTTGGAGCATAAAGAGTTTGCCGTGTTCTACGGTAAATTCCATATCCTGCATATCTCTGTAGTGGTTTTCAAGTAAAGCGCAAACTTTGGTAAATTCCGCAAATGCTTCGGGGAACTTTTGTTCCATTTCGCTGATGTGCATGGGTGTACGCACACCTGCCACAACGTCTTCACCCTGTGCATTGGTAAGGAACTCACCGAACAAGCCCTTTGCGCCGGTAGCCGGGTCACGGGTAAAGGCAACGCCTGTACCGCAATCATCACCCATATTACCGAATGCCATTGCCTGCACGTTAACAGCGGTACCCCAAGAGTAGGGAATATCGTTATCACGGCGGTATACGTTGGCACGCGGGTTATCCCAAGAGCGGAATACTGCCTTTACAGCGCCCATTAACTGCTCTTTCGGGTCAGTCGGGAAGTCTACGCCGATTTTTTCTTTATATTCTGCTTTAAATTGAGAAGCCAATTCTTTAAGGTCATCTGCCGTTAAGTCAACATCCTGTGTAACGCCCTTCTTGGCTTTCATTTCGTCAATGAGCTCTTCAAAGTACTTTTTGCCGACTTCCATAACAACGTCGGAATACATCTGAATGAATCTTCTGTAGCAGTCCCAAGCCCAACGGGGATTGCCGGATTTTTCTGCCATAACCTCAACCACTTCTTCGTTTAAGCCGAGGTTCAGGATGGTATCCATCATACCCGGCATGGAAGCTCTTGCGCCGGAACGAACGGAAACAAGCAGCGGATTTTCTTTATCGCCAAACTTTTTGCCGTTGATTTCTTCCATTTTGACAATGTACTGTTCAATCTCCGCCATGATTTCGGGATTGATTTGTCTGCCGTCTTCATAATACTGAGTGCAAGCCTCAGTGGTGATGGTGAAGCCCTGCGGTACCGGAAGACCGATGTTGGTCATCTCAGCAAGGTTTGCACCTTTACCGCCAAGGAGTTCTCTCATGTTGGCATTACCTTCTGAAAAAAGGTAGCAATATTTCTTTGCCATTTACATTTCCTCCATATACATTATATATATTATTTAACATCTTAAAAGCCACATCTTGTGGCACTACACTATTTTATATTAATTAACGCAATTAAGCAATAGAGATTTTTACCAAATTTTACTTGCAAATTCACCCGAAATAGGTAATAATATATTCATAATGTACAAATTGATTGCTTATGAGACATTTCGTACGGCATAGCATTATGCCTTCACTTTGCTTTTTCATCCATCAAGGCTCGCAATACACAAAGTATTCCTTCGCCTTTATGAATGAAAAATCAAAGCAAATTCATAACGCTCTGCCGCACGAACTGCTCATAAACAATCAATTGCTTATGAGGCAAAGTATATGATACCTATTATTTTGCTATTTTACCCATCAAGGCTCACAATACACAAAGTATTCTTTCGCCTTTTCGGATAAACAATCGGCGCAAATTCACAGCACTCTTGCATAAAACGCAACCGAAAGCGTGCAATTGATTATGTGGCAAAATAAGCTGGTATCGAAGTATGCCAACTCCATTTAATAATTTTGATAATTAAAGAACTTTTAATATGAAAAGAGGAATCCTAATGAAAAACTGTGCAGTCATTCTTGCCGGCGGTCAAGGCAAGCGCATGAAATCCAACAAGCCCAAAGCCTTATGTGAGGTTTTGTTTAAGCCTATGATTGATTGGACAATTGATGCCGCGGGTGATGCGGGTGTGGATGACATCTGTGTGGTTACCGGGCATTTGCACGAAATGCTCGAAGAACATCTGGCAGGGCAAACCAAAACCGCTTTCCAGGCAGAGCGCTTGGGCACCGGTCATGCCGTAATGCAGGCGGTAGATTTTATTGAAGAATTCAAAGGCGGTAACACCTTAATTTTAAATGGCGACTGCCCGCTGATGGATGGGGACACCATTCAAAACGCTCTCTCATACCATGAGCGCCATGGTAATGCGGTGACCGTGATTTCCGCCAATGTGGAAAATCCCTTCGGCTACGGCAGAATTATCAGAGATGCCGGCGGTTTCTTAAAAGAAATTGTGGAAGAAAAGGACGCTTCACTCAAACAGCGCGCGATAAATGAAGTCAACTCGGGTGCTTACTGGTTTAAAACCGATGTATTATTGGATACTTTAAGCAAGATTACCAATAAAAATAAGCAACACGAATACTATTTAACCGATTGTATTGAAATTGCCATTCAAAACGGATTGCAAACTTCCGCTTTCACGGCACAAAACCCCGATGTGGTACTCGGTGCGAATGACAGAATCCAGTTACTTGATTTAAACGATAAGCTGCGTTACAAATTTTTACAAGAGCAGATGCTTGCGGGTGTGGACATTCCGTGTTCCGAGGGCATTATTATCGGCCCCGATGTGGAAATCGGCACCGATACCCGCATTTTACCCGGCACAGTGTTGTTGGGCGATACCAGAATCGGCAAAAATTGCATCATCGGTCCGAACTCCTACTTGACCGATACCGTGGTGGGTAATGATGTGGTGCTTGATAATGTGGTTGCCGAGCAGAGCAAGGTCGGCTCCGGTTGTGACCTCGGTCCGTTTGTACACTTAAGACCGTGTTCGCAAATCGGTAAAGAGGTACACATCGGCAACTTCGTGGAGATTAAGAACTCCACCATAGATAACGGCACCAAAGTCAGCCACTTAACCTATGTGGGCGACAGTGATTTGGGCAAAAATATCAATATGGGTTGCGGTTGCGTGACCGTGAATTTTGACGGGCAAAAGAAACACCGCACCGTGATAGGGGACGGTACCTTTATCGGTTGTAACACCAACCTTATCTCCCCCGTAAAACTCGGTAAGTTTGCCTACACGGCAGCCGGCTCCACCATTTATGAATAT
>CAYZPT010000035.1:0-15815 GCA_964480285.1 uncultured Bacteroides sp. | reverse complement strand
ACCCGACGCAGAATGACCACACCGCAACGCCTGTTATGGTTGTCAGGGGCGATTATGTTTACGATGATATCATCAACGGCAGGGATTATGCATATATCAATTCAACTCTGCCCGCGGCGGAACGCACCACAGCAAAAACTGCATTCAACAAGCATATCGGCTTCAGATCAGCCGACTACGCAAATTTAGTTTTATAATCGGAGAAAAGTATGAAAATTAAGGACGGATTTGCAAAACGCAATATTGCAGGATCTAATATAGTTGTTCCTGTCGGCAAAAACGCCAGAGAGTTCAACGCAATGATTACTCTCAACGATACCGGCTCGTTCCTTTGGGACATTTTTCAAGAAGACATAACGATTGATCAGGCTGTTGAAATAATAACTGATGAATACGATGTCGAGCACGCCAGAGCCCGCGCTGATATTGAAAAATTTGTCAAGCTTCTGCAGGACAATAATTTGTTTGAATAATATATGCCTCCCTTGTAAATGGGGGGCTTTATAAATACCTGTTCACCTGCGCTGTGCAATCCCCTTTTTACACAAGGGGGCTTTTTTGTTCTTGACAAAAGCAATTTTATTGCGTACAATTAAATTGCTTGGAAAGAGGGGATTAATTATGGCAGATAATTACAACGCACTTAAACTTGAAAATCAGATTTGCTTTCCGCTTTATGCCTGCTCCAAGGAGGTTGTAAGGCGCTACAAGCCGTTCCTTGATAAGCTTGATTTAACCTACACGCAGTACATCACAATGATGGTTTTGTGGGAGCAAAAGTCGATTAACGTCAAGGAGCTCGGCGAGCGTTTGTTCCTTGATTCCGGTACGCTCACGCCGCTCTTAAAAAAGCTCGAAGCAAAGGGCTACATCACGCGTGAGCGCTCAAAAACGGACGAGCGCAACCTCGTTGTAACTATTACAGAAAAAGGCGAAGCGCTAAAGGACGAAGCAGTCGAAGTGCCTATGCAGATGATAAAGTGCGTTAACCTCACTAAAGACGAAGCAAAAACGCTCTACACTCTGCTCTACAAGCTCCTCGGCGACGCGTAAATACTATTTTTATACCCTTTTATTCTTATAAATTAACAGCTCTCCTAATCTGAGGAGAGCTGTTTTTTTACTTTGCTTTAAACGTTTTTACTTTTGACCAGTTTGAACAATATGTCTTGCCGCCCACCTTTTTGTAAGTGCGAATGCGGACATAATATCTTTTGCCGGACTTGACCCCTCTGATATACCGCACAAGCTTTTTTGGCTTTACGGAGATGAGTTGCTTAGTCGTTTTCTTTGTGAATTTTTTTGAACTGCTGTACTGAATCTGATAGCCTTTAATCTGAACGCTCTGCTTTTTCCAGCATACTCTTGCGCCCTTTTTAACCGGCTTGACTTTGGTTAACGAAGTACCTTTGGGGGTGATTGTAAAAAACGCGGTTTTGCTGCCTGAGTAATTGTTCTTCATAACAACCTTAACGGCGTACTTGCCGACGTTCTTTCTGCCCTTTGAATACTTAACAGTGTAGTTGCTTTTCGGCACTGCGCGCTTGCCGTCGTAAACGGTTACGGCAGGCTTTTTTATTTTGCCGTTATATGTATACTTTGTAGCGGAAAGCTTAACGGTAAAAGCTTTTTTCGGTACAATTTTAAAGGTCTTTTTTACAGTGCCTGTGATGCATCCTATTCCGGTTACAATCGCGGTTGCGGTGCCGACTGCTTTGTTATTTTCATATTTTACCTTGTAGTCGACATCCTGATTCAGCGTTGCACATCTGTGAGTTACTTTGACCTTTGGCGTAACCCCACTGAGCGAAAAAGTGTATTTGTAGCCGTTAGGCAGAGTTACATCGCTGTCGGTAATCACGCCTTTTACTCCGAATTTGTATTCGGTCAGGCCGCTCACATACATATAATTACCGCTTATGTCAGTTGCTTTAAGCTTTGCAATGTTCCAGTGACCTATCTCGGTGTTTTTGTCAATCAGGAAACTGGTATAATAAATGGCTGTGTCTTCATATTGCTTCATTACTCTTGCAAAGCTTGTTTTGCCAGACGGCGAATCAATTGCGATAGTTACACTTTTCAGCTGATCGTTTTCCGTTACGGGAACTGCAACGGTAACCGTATCGCCTTCGCTTGCGTATTTCTTTTTGTTGCCTGCGTCGTTAGTAATAATGATCTGCATTTTGTCCACATAGATAATGGGAGCTTCCTTATCACTTGCGGCAAATGCACTTATGGGTGTTGCAAGAATGATTAGTGCGAGGAGTAAAGAAAATACTTTTTTCATATTATTACCTCATTTTCGTCGGTGTTATTGACGCCTTTTATATATGTTTAATCACTTCAGCTTCACAGCCGGATTTTATGTAAACTCTCGGAACTCTGCGTGCAACACGGCAGGGAAGTTCATAGTTAAAGGAGTGCGCCTTTTCGCTAACTTCTTCCATTGATAGAGTTTCATCGCCCTGTGTGCCCACAAGCACAATCTCGCTGCCGATTTCAGCGCCATCAATATCGGTAACGTCAATCATAAACTGGTCCATACAAACTCTGCCGATTATCTTTGCGCGCCTGCCGCAGACAAGCACCTCGCCGATGTTTGAAAGGCATCGCGGATAACCGTCAGCATAGCCCACGGGAACGGTTGCAACCACAGTATCTTTTGTAGTTTTAAAGTCGCCGCCGTAGCTGATTTCTCTGCCTGCAGGGAGCGTTTTGATGTGCGAAATATGCGTAATCCACTGCATAGCGGGGCGTATGTCGAGCAGGCTTTCGTCAACCTCGTGCGACGGGTACAGCCCGTACAGAATAATGCCCATGCGGCACATATTGAACTGCTTGTTAAAGTTCATAATGCCTGCGCTGTTGTTGATGTGCTTAATCGGGATTTCTATACCGCGCGCTTCGAGCTTGTCGCAGAAAACGGTGAATAATTTCTGCTGCGCGAGCGCTTTGGTAAGGTCGCTCTCATCCGCAGTTGCAAAGTGCGAGAATATGCCTTCAGCCGTGATGTTCGGTAGCTTCGCAATCTCGGCGCAGATGTCCGCGCTCTCCTCGTCCGCCTGAAAACCGATGCGGCTCATACCCGTGTCAAGGCAGAAGTGAAACGGCACAGTTTTACCCTGCTTTACTGCCTCGTCGGACAGTGCCTTTGCGTCGTTTTCGTGGAAAATCGGGATTCTGATATCGTTTGCAACCACAGCGCAAAAATCCTCGGGCGAAACGTAGCCGAGTATCAAAAGCGGAGTTCTTATTCCCGCTTCTTTAAGCTCAAGCGCTTCTTCAATACACGCCACGCCGAAAAAGTCAAAATCATTCTCAAACTCCTTTGCAAGCTTAACCGCGCCGTGACCGTAGCCGTCGGCCTTGATTACGCCGAGCAGCTTAACGCCGCTTTGCAGCTTTGCGCGTGTGTTATCAATATTATATTTCACTGCGTCCAGATCAATCTGTGCATAAGTTCTCAAGTACATATTAACCACCTCAATATATTTATATATTATAACTTTTATAGTTAAAATTCAACCCTTATTGTAAAATCGGTTTGATTGTGTTATACTAACCATAATTACGGTTATGGGAGTTTTTGTATGAAACTTTTGGTTCTTGACGGTAACAGTATTGTTAACCGTGCTTTTTACGGCATAAGGCTGCTCACAAACAAAAAAGGCGAGTACACCAATGCTATTTACGGCTTTCTTAATATACTGCTAAAATTGCAGGAGATGTGCGGCGCGGAGGCTGTAACCGTCGCTTTTGACGTTCACGCGCCGACCTTCCGCCATGAGATGTACGATGAGTACAAAGCAGGCAGGAAGGGTATGCCTGACGAGCTTCGTCAGCAGATGCCTGTGCTCAAAAATCTGCTCCACCTCCTCGGCTACAAAACTATCGAGTGTGAAGGCTGGGAAGCTGACGACATCCTCGGCACGCTCGCGGCAGAGTGCCGCAAAAACGGCGACGAGTGCTTCATCGCAACGGGCGACAGGGATTCGCTCCAGCTTGCGCACGACGGTGTTAAGGTGCTGCTTGCACGCACCAAAGGCGGTCAGGCTGTCACCGATGTTTATGACGAAAAGGCGATTATGGACGAGTACGGTGTTACGCCGCAGCAGCTTATTCAGGTTAAGGCGCTGCAGGGCGACAGCTCCGATAACATCCCCGGAGTTAAGGGCATCGGCGCAAAGACCGCGCTTGACCTCATCGCTCGCTTTGACAGCGTGGATAATATCTATGAAAACATCGACACAATCGATGTCACAAAGGGCGTGCGCGCAAAGCTTGCGGCTGATAAGGACAATGCCTATCTTTCGCTTAAACTCGGCGAAATCAACTGCAACGCCCCGATTGACACAGACATTAACAACTATGTTCTCGCCGATGGCGACAATAAGGCTGCAGCAACCGAATTTGTGCGCCTTGAGCTGTATTCTCTTATCCCGAAATTTAATCTTGACGGCAACGATGCGGCTGAGGTTGAAGCAGAGGAAAAACCGCGCGAGCTCACCTGCAGCACTTGTGCAGACTGTGTTGAACTTCTCAAAAAACTCGACGATACAGCGTACGTTTACCCCGTTATTGTGGACGGAGGAATCAGCGATTTGCTGTTTGCTTTCGGCGATGAAATTGTCGCGCTCCCGTCAGAAAACAGCGGTTATAACGACTTTATCAAAGCGTTTTTTGAAAACGAAAGCATAAAAAAATACACCTACAATTCCAAATATCTGCACCGCCTTGCTGCACAGCAGGGTATTGATTGCAAGGGCGTTTGCGGTGACCTTATGCTGTCCGCATATCTGCTCAAACCGTCCGACAATAAGTATGACATTGAGCACCTCTGCCTTGAATACGGCGTGGCGCTGCCGAAGTTTGACAACCCGCTCGGCGGCGAGGACGTGAACGTATCTTACGCCGCAGTTTTAAAGCCGCTTTTCGACAAAACTGACACGCTGCTTGAAGAAGCAAACCAGATGAAGCTGCTTGACGAAATCGAGCTTCCGCTCTCCCGCGTGCTTGCAAAAATGGAGGTCGAGGGCTTTGCTGTTGACCGTCAGGGCATCGAGGATTTCGGCAAAAAGCTGTCTGTAAGAATCAACGAACTCACCGATCTTATCTACGACGCGGTGGGCTATGAGTTCAATATCAACTCGCCAAAGCAGCTCGGCGTGGCGCTGTTTGAGGACTTGGGACTGCCCGCAAAGAAAAAGACAAAAAGCGGCTACTCCACCAACGCGGAAGTGCTTGAGGGCTTGCGCCGCGACCACTTTGTTATCGACTACATCCTCGAATACCGATCGCTTACCAAGCTCAAATCGACCTACTGCGAGGGACTTCTTAAGGTTATAGCACCCGACGGAAGAATTCACACCTCGTTCAATCAGGTCGAGGCGCGCACCGGCAGAATCAGTTCCCTTGAGCCGAATCTGCAGAACATTCCAATACGCACCGAGCTCGGCAGGGAAATGCGCAAATTCTTCATTGCGGGCGACGGAAAAATGCTTGTTGACGCCGATTACAGCCAAATTGAGTTGCGCGTGCTGTCCGACCTTGCGAACGACGAAAATATGATTAACGCCTTCAATAACGGCGACGATATCCACACGATTACTGCTTCGCAGGTGTTCGGTATGCCTGTTGAGCTTATCACCAAGGAGCTGCGCTCGCGTGCAAAGGCGGTTAACTTCGGCATCGTTTACGGCATAGGCGCGTTCAGCCTTGCCAAGGACATCGGCGTTACCCGCAAGGAAGCGCAGGAATACATCAACAACTACCTTGCAACCTACAGCGGAGTTGACCGCTATATGACAAAGATGATTGACCTTGCCAAAGACAGGGGATATAGCGAAACACTGTTTAATCGCCGCCGCTACCTGCCAGAGCTTGCGTCGTCAAACCATATGCTGCGCGCCTTCGGCGAGCGTGTTGCACGCAATATGCCGATTCAGGGCACCGCGGCGGACATAATCAAAATCGCAATGATTAAGGTTGACAAACGCCTTGCCGAAGAGGGTATGCAGTCAAAACTTATCCTGCAGGTGCACGACGAATTAATCGTGGAAGCACCTGAAAACGAAGCGGAAAAAGCGCTCAAAATCGTCACCGAGGAAATGGAATCCGCTTGCGAGATGAAAGTAAAGCTCCGCGCAGACGGAGCAATTGGAAAAGACTGGTTTTCAGCACATTAAGCCTTCCCCTTGAGGGGAAGGTGGCTGCCGTATGGCAGTCGGATGAGGTGTATTATGAACATCACCGTTAAAGAAGCAACGCTCACCGACGTTGCCGAAATTGTCAAAATTGAACAGGCTTGCTTTTCTACTCCGTGGACGGAGCAGGGGATAAGCGAAAGTATAGAGAACGAGAATACTCACCTTTATATCGCACTTGCCGACGGCACTGTTGCAGGATATATGGGCGTGCAGATTTTCAGCGGCGAGGGCTACGTTACCAATGTTGCAACGCTGCCCGAATACCGCCGCAAAGGCGTTGCAAAAGCACTGATAGAGCGTGTTTTGCAAAATGAAATGGATTTCCTCACTCTCGAAGTGCGCGAGAGCAACGCGCCTGCAATCGCACTGTATGAAAGCATTGGCTTTGAGCGCGTCGGCGTGCGCCCGCACTTCTACCGCAACCCCGATGAAAACGCAGTTTTGATGACAATAGAATTGTCTGAACAAAGTGAGTAACCCGTTTGGCTCCCTTGTGTAAAGGGAGCTGTCGCCGAATGGCGACTGAGGGATTATTTTTCAACAACATTTAAGGATTAACTATGAAAATTTTAGGCATTGAAAGTTCGTGCGACGAAACGGCTGCTGCCGTTGTCGAGGACGGACGAACAGTTTTATCAAACGTAATAGCGACCTCGCTTGAAGAGCACAAGCTCTACGGCGGCGTTGTGCCGGAGATTGCTTCCCGCCGCCATGCGGAGAGTATCAGCGGTGTGGTAAAAGAAGCACTTGCACAGGCAAACTGCACTGTTGGGGACATTGACGCGATTGCCGTTACATACGCCCCCGGGCTCATCGGCAGTCTGCTTGTCGGCGTGAACTTTGCCAAGGGGCTTGCTCTTGCTTCCGACATTCCGCTTGTGCCTGTGCACCATCTGCGCGGCCACATTGCTTCAAATTATATCACCTCTGACATCGAGCCGCCGTTTTTGTGCCTTGTTGTCAGCGGCGGACACTCGCACATCGTAGCGGTTAAGTCATATACTGAATTTGAGGTCATCGGCAGGACTCGCGACGACGCGGCGGGCGAAGCGCTTGACAAAGCAGGGCGCACCCTCGGACTCGAATATCCGGGCGGCGTGAGTATCGATAAGCTCTCACCCGAGGGCGACGAAAACGCTTATAAATTCCCCGTGCCGAAGGTCAGCACCTCGCCTTACGATTACTCGTTCAGCGGGCTAAAAACCGTTGTAATAAACCTCGTGCACAACGCCGAGCAGAAGGGCGAAACGGTAAATACCGCAGACCTCGCGGCGTCGTTCCAGAATGCCGTTGTCGGCTGCCTGCTAACTAATCTCGAAAAGGCGGCGCTCGACTTCGGCTACGACAAAATCGTCATCGCAGGCGGCGTTTCAGCAAACTCAAAGCTCCGCGCTGAAGCGCAGAAAATGTGCGAAAACCACGGCTGGCAGCTCAATATTCCCGAACTGAAATACTGCGGCGACAACGCGGCAATGATTGCCTCACAGGGCTACTATGAGTATTTGAACGGCGTTCGCGCGGACGAAAGCCTTAATGCTTACGCCACTATGCCACTTGATAAGTAATAATATGTGACAAATTAATGAATTTTGCGCCGTTACTATTGCACTTTTATCTAAAATAAGTATAATTATACTGATGAACTATGATATAGTTTAATTTGTAATTCTTTAAAGGAGAATATGATATGAACACAAATCTTACAAAGAATCCTTCACTCCTTGCCTGGCTTGACGAGAAAGTTGCTTTCTTAAAGCCGGCACAGATTGTATGGATTGACGGTTCACAGGAGCAGATTGACGCACTTCGCGCAGAAGCTTGTGAAACCGGTGAAATGGTTAAGCTCAATCAGGATTTGCTTCCTGACTGCTACCTGCACAGAACTGCAGTAAACGACGTTGCCCGTGTTGAGGCACGCACACTCATCTGTACCAGCAAGGAAGAGGACGCAGGTCCGACTAACCACTGGATGGACCCAAAAGAGTGCTATGCAATGCTCGACAAGATTGCAGAAAATGCTTACGAAGGCAGAACAATGTACATCATCCCTTATTCAATGGGTCCTGTTGGTTCGCCTTTCTCAAAAATCGGTATCGAAATCACCGACTCCATCTATGTTGTACTTAATATGGAGATTATGACAAGAGTCGGCACAGCCGTTCTTGATTGTCTTGGCGACAGCGACGACTGGGTACGCGGTATGCACTGCAAGTGCAACGTTGACCCTGACAACCGCTGGATTGTTCAGTTCCCTGAGGACAACACAATCGTATCAGTTAACTCCGCTTACGGCGGTAACGTACTTCTCGGTAAAAAGTGCTTCGCGCTCCGTATTGCTTCATACCTCGGTAAAAATGAAGGCTGGCAGGCAGAGCATATGCTCATCCTCGGTCTCACAAAGCCGGGTGAAGAGACAAAGTACATCTGCGCTGCATTCCCGTCAGCTTGTGGTAAAACTAACCTCGCAATGCTCATTCCGCCCGAGGGATACCTCAGAAAGGGTTACAAGATTGAGTGCGTAGGCGATGATATTTCTTGGATCCGCAAGGGTCCGGACGGCAGACTTTACGCAATCAACCCCGAAAACGGCTTCTTCGGCGTTGCTCCGGGTACTAACGAAAAGTCAAACCCGAACGCTCTTGCTGCTACAAAGAAGGGCACAATCTTCACCAACGTTTGCCACGACCTTGACAAGAACACAGTTTGGTGGGAGAAGCTCGACAAGAATCCTCCGACCCACTGCATCAATTGGAAGGGCGAGGAAATCAACGGCACATCTGACGAGCCGCTTGCTAACCCGAACTCAAGATTCACAGCTCCCGCACAGAACTGCCCGTGCCTGTCACCTGAATTTGAGAATCCGAACGGCGTTCCGATTTCAGCATTCGTATTCGGCGGCAGACGTGCAAAGCTCACTCCGCTTGTATATCAGTCAAAGAGCTGGAACAACGGCGTATTCGTTGGCTCAATCATGGGCTCCGAAACCACTGCTGCTGCAACAGGCGCAGTTGGCGTAGTTCGCCGCGACCCGATGGCAATGCTTCCGTTCTGCGGTTACAATATGGGTGACTACTGGAAGCACTGGATTGAAATCGGCAAAACTCTTGATCCTGACAAGGCACCGAAGATCTTTAACGTTAACTGGTTCCGTAAGGACGAGAACGATGACTTCATCTGGCCTGGATTCGGCGATAACCTTCGTGTTCTCGACTGGATTATCGACCGCTGCGAAGGCAAGGTTGACGCACAGGAAACTCCTATCGGTTACCTTCCTTATGCAAAGGATATCAACCTCGAAGGTCTTGATATGACTGAAGAGCAGCTTAACGCTATCCTTGACGTTGACAAGGACGCTTGGGCAGAGGAATTTGCAGGTGTTGACGAGCTTTATGCAAAGTTTGGCGACAGACTTCCGCAGGAACTCGCAGACGAGCTTGCATCAGTTCGCGCAGCATTCAACGCATAACACAAACAAAAGGAACGGCAAAAACCGTTCCTTTATTTTTTGCTTGCTTTTGCGCAAAAAAATAGAAAAGCCGACTGAAAAGTCGGCTTTTTGCTGTTAATCGGGATATCCGTTCGGGTTTTGTGACTGCCAGCGCCAGGAGTCCTCGCACATTTCCTCGAGTCCGCGTTCAGCCTTCCAGCCGAGCTCTTTGAGAGCTTTTGCGGGATCGCTGTAGCAGATTGCGATGTCGCCTGCGCGGCGCGGCTTGATTGAATACGGAATCTTAACGCCGCTTGCCTTTTTAAACGCTTTGACAACGTCGAGCACGCTGTAGCCGACGCCGGTGCCGAGGTTGTAGATGAACAGTCCGTTGTCCTTGCGCACCTTTTCAACCGCCTTAACATGACCGAGTGCAAGGTCAACAACGTGAATGTAATCGCGTATGCCTGTGCCGTCGGGAGTTGCGTAATCGTCGCCGAACACGCCAAGCTCCTCACGCTTGCCGATAGCAACCTGCGTGATGTAAGGCATCAGGTTATTCGGGATACCGTTCGGGTCCTCGCCCATTGTGCCGCTCTTGTGAGCGCCGATGGGGTTGAAGTATCTGAGCAGGCAGACAGACCAGTCGCTGTCGCTTGCGCTGATATCCTTGAGCATACACTCAATGATATACTTCGTTCTGCCGTAGGGGTTTGTAACTCCGCCTACCTGCATATCCTCGGTGAGAGGGGAGATGTTGTTCATACCGTAAACGGTTGCCGATGATGAAAATACAATTTTTTTGCAGCCGTTTTTACGCATAACATCAAGCAGCACAAGCGTGCCGGTAACGTTGTTATCAAAGTATTCAAGCGGCTTTTCAACGCTTTCGCCAACCGCTTTGAGCCCTGCAAAGTGAATGCAGGAATCGATGTCCTCATTGTCAAAAATCTTCTGCAGACCCGCAGCGTCGCGGATATCGCACTCGTAAAACGGGAAGTCCTTGCCAACGAGCGCCTTGATTCTGTCGTAAGACGACTTTTTGCAGTTGTAGAGGTTGTCAAGCACAACGATGTCAATGCCGCTGTTGATGAGTTCTACGCATGTGTGCGAACCGATGTAGCCAAGTCCGCCGGTAACTAATACTGACATAAGTTTTGCTCCTTTCAGTCGAAAACAGTTAGCAGTTTCCAGTATCCAGACTCCAGCTTGTCGGGTGCTGTGCACAGCAATTATAATTAATCTGGAAACTGGATACTATTAAGCCAACGGCTTAATACGCTTTGCCCCAGTACACCATCTGCTTTGCGGGTTTGCCGCAGCAGACGCAGGTGTCGCTGATATTTTCCTGTTCAAACGGGATGCAGCGTGAGCCGACGCCCGTGATTTCCTTAACCTTATCCTCGCAGTCCTCGCTGCCGCACCACATAGCCTTCACGAATCCGTCGCCGTTTTCAAGTGCGGCGGTGATTTCGTCAAGTGTTTTAACGGTGTAGGTTCTGCGCTCTCTGTTCTCGAGCGCGCTCTGATACAGTCCGTTGTTGACTTCTTCGAGCTTCTGCAGAACAACGCTTTCAACCTCGTCGAGGGAAACGACTGTCTTTTCTCTGTTATGGCGCGTAACTACTACGCACTGGTTGTTTTCTATATCTTTCGGACCGAGTTCAACGCGAACCGGCACGCCCTTCATCTCGTACTCGGCGAACTTCCAGCCGGGTGAATTGTCGCTGTCGTCAATCTTTGCGCGGCAGACTTTTGCAAGTCTGTCCTTGAGTGCGTTAGCCTTTTCAAGCACGCCATCCTTGTGCTGCGCGATTGGCAGAACGATTGCCTGAATCGGTGCTACTGCGGGCGGGAGAACAAGACCGTTGTCGTCGCCGTGAGTCATAATGATTGCGCCGATAAGACGAGTTGTCATACCCCACGATGTCTGGTGCGGGTAGGTGAGCTGATTCTCTTTGTTCGAGAACTGAATCTCAAACGCTCTTGCAAAGCCGTCGCCGAAGTAGTGGCTTGTGCCTGCCTGCAACGCCTTGCCATCGTGCATAAGCGCCTCAATGCAGTATGTGCGCTCTGCGCCTGCAAACTTGTCGCTCTCGGTTTTTTGTCCCTTTACAACTGGGATTGCAAGGTACTTCTGGCAGAACTCGGCATAGACGCCCAGCATTCTCTCAGTTTCCTCAATAGCCTCCTCGGCAGTTGCGTGGAGGGTGTGTCCCTCCTGCCATAGGAATTCGCGCGAGCGCAGGAACGGACGCGTAGTCTTTTCCCATCGTACTACCGATACCCACTGGTTGTAGAGCTTCGGCAGGTCGCGGTGCGAGTGAACAACGTTCTTGAAGTGCTCGCAGAACAGCGTTTCCGAGGTCGGGCGAACGCAGAGACGTTCCTCTAACTTTTCGCTGCCGCCGTAGGTTACCCACGCACATTCGGGTGCAAAGCCCTCAACGTGATCCTTTTCCTTTTGCAGGAGTGACTCGGGGATGAACATCGGCATACACACGTTTTCGTGTCCCGTGTCCTTGAACATACCGTCGAGTATGCGCTGAATATTTTCCCAGATTGCGTAGCCGTACGGGCGGATAACCATACAGCCTTTAACGCTTGTGTATTCGATGAGCTCCGCTTTTTTGCACACGTCGGTGTACCACTTGGCAAAGTCCTCATCCATTGATGTAATGGCGTCAACCATTTTTTGTTGTTTAGCCATGGCAGTTTTTCCTTTCAGTCAAAACAGTTTGCAGTTTCCAGAAACCAGTTTCCATATTGGATGGGCTCCGCCCATACCCATTGTGTTACGGGTCGTCGGGGGTGCCGATCCCTATAATTTCCGTGCGCATCACCTATATGCTGGAGTATGGAAACCGGATACTCTTATATACGCAAGTATTATATACTATTTTAATGCTAATGTAAATATAAAAATTTAATCTTGCAAAAAGAATATTAAAATGGTATACTTAGTATAATTGTTTTTATTATAATATTTTTATCAACTATATATTGTGGTTGGAGGAGTAACAATGGGGAATAAAGCGCGGGAAAACACCGTGAATTCTTTGGAATTAACCGAGAATGAACGTATGGCGATTAAATACAGATTCCTGCGAGAGAGAATACTGTTCCACTTCGAGCGTGGTAAACGCTTTCTTATGATTACAAAAATTGTTGCTACAGTGATTTTTCTTGCTTATACCGTTATCGGTATAATAGTCGGTAACCGTACAGGTCACCAACTGCACTGGCTGCAGATGTGGATTCTTTTCATCTTTGTAAATGTTACGGTGTTTGTTATTGCCGATTACGCGAAATATCTGATAGAGTCAAAGGTTATACCTTATCTTAAAAACGACGAGCAGATTGAGTTCGGCGAGTATGATATATTCCTTGAAGATATTGACGGCGAAGATGAGGATGAAGAGGACTGAAACAATGAAAAAGATTTTTAAGATTTACGGACGCGACCTCAAAAAGATATTTACAAATTCAATGGCGATAATCCTCGCTGTCGGTATTGCGGTTATACCGTCGCTGTATGCTTGGTTTAACATCTTTGCAAACTGGGATCCGTACGGCTCAACAGGCAATATGCAGGTTGCGGTTATCATTGAGGACGAGGGATACACTTTTAAAGAGATTGAAATCAATGTAGGTAAAGAGATTAAGTCAAACCTTGAGGCTAACGACCTTATTGACTGGCAGTTTGTCAGCAAGGAGGAGGCAATTAACGGTATTAAAGCAGGCGAGTACTATGCCGGCATCGAAATACCTAAAGGCTTTTCCAAATCGCTTACGAGTATTGTTACCGATGATTTCAAGCAGCCTGAAATTAAATATTATGCAAATGAAAAGAAAAACGCTATTGCAACAAAGATTACAGATAAAGTAGTTCAGACTATCCAACAGGAGGTTAACGAATCTTTTGTAACAACCGTAATAAATGTTGTGGGCTCGCTTATCGACTTTGTTGCTGATGCAAGCAAAACCGACGCACTTGATACGTTTGACGATCTCGGCTCAAAGCTCCGCAAAGCGGGTACGTCAATTGCCGGCGTTAAGAAAACCGTTGACAGTCTCGGAGCGGTTATTGACGCAACGCAGGAACTCGGTGACGCAATTGACGGTAAAAATGTCAACAAGCTTATTGACTCGTCCGGTAATCTTGTTGAAAGCGGCGAGGATCTCGCAAAACTGCTGCAGACCGGCGTGAATAATCTTACGGGTTCGGTGGACACAGCACTTTCGGAAGTGACAGCAGAGCTTAATTCAACTGCAGAAAAGATTGAGAATGCTACAGCGAAGACTGATGAGGAAATAGTAAAGGTCCTTAATGAATCGGACGCTAAAGTGCTTAAACTCAAATTTCAGCTTGAAACGGTGCTCGGCGCGCTTAAATCGGTACAGAATTTCCTGCCGATAAAGCTTACGGCACTCAACAAAATGATTGACAAAACGCAGGGCAGAATCGACAAGTTAAACAAACTCGACGCTCTTATTTCAAAGGTTGCTACCGGAAGCCCCGTAAAGAATGATATTGATACAATTACAAATGAGATGAAGAATCTTACTGTGGATATTGATGATCTTAAGGCGGGATACAAAAAAGACGTAAAGCCGACGGTTGACAAAAACCTTAATGCGATTATAGATACACTTCGTGTGACGGGCGATCTTATTGCCGATATCAGCGGCGATCTGCCTTTGATCCAGTCGCTTGCAAAGAGTCTTGACGCAACAACTGACAGTTCGGCTGATCTTGTTGATGCACTGAACAATCTGCTCACTACTATTCAGAACGAACTTTACGGCCTTGCTGACAAGATTGAAGGTCTCGGTGACAGCGAGCTTCTCAACACAATCAAGAATATGATGAGTGCAAACTCTGAACAGCTCGGCGAATTCATTGCGTGCCCGGTTAAGCTGAATACTGAAAAAATCTACGGTATTGAGAACTACGGCTCGGCAATGGCACCGTTTTACAGCACGCTTGCAATCTGGGTTGGCTCAATGATTCTGATTGCGGTTATGAAAACAAAGGTTAAACGCAAAAATGAAATCGGTGACAAGGTGCGTATGCATCACATATATTTTGGCAGAATGCTGACCTTCCTCACTTTTGCCGTAGCTCAGTCGCTGATTATCTTACTTGGTGATTTGTACTTCCTCAAGATACAGTGTTATCATCCGTTTATGTTCCTGCTGGCTGGAGTATTTGCGGCGCTTGTGTTCTCAATGTTCATTTATTCGCTGACGTTCGCGCTCGGCGACATAGGTAAATCGGTTGGCATTATCCTGCTTGTAGTGCAGATTGGCGGCTCGGGCGGTACTTTCCCGATAGACGTATGTCCGCCGTTCTTCCAGGCAATTCATCCGTATCTGCCGTTTACGTTTGTAATCAACGCAATGCGTGAGTGTGTATGCGGTACATATGCAGGTGACTACTGGCTTGACCTGCTCAAGCTCTCAGCTTATATTGCGGGTGCGCTTGTTATCGGACTCGGACTTAAATTCCTTGTTAAAAAGCCTATCAGATTCTTTGAGAAACAAACTGAAAAAACCGACTTGTTTTAACTAAATTTCTATTGAAATATTCAGAAATAGTGCTATAATATTAATTTGAAATATATTAAAGGAGGTGTGCGTATGACAGTATCACCCGTCCTTGCCAAACTTGATTTAGGCGCTGAGCTTGCTCACGAGCTTGAGATTGAAGAGGCGTTCAAATTCTCTGTGGCAGGACATACCGTTACTGTGGACGAAACTACTATCGTGCAGTGGCTTGTCATTATAGTTATGACAGTTCTGGCGCTGATACTTACGCGTAACCTTAAAGTAGAAGGCGAAATCAGCAGACGTCAGGCTATTCTTGAGATGATTTATGAAAAGGGCGAGGCGTTTTTCCAAAACCTTATGACCCCTAAAACATATGACTTCATCCCATGGCTTATGAGTATGACGCTGTTTATCGGCGTAGCAAATATGATCGGTATCTTTGCCCCGACATTCTTCGGTCTGTTCCATTCTCAGAACGAAACAGTGCAGGGCGTTCTTGACGCGATATGCGCATTAAAGCCACCCACAAAGAGTATGCAGGTAACTGCGGCAATGGCTATAACAACCATTGTTATTGTTGAGTACGCGAACATACGCGACAAGGGACTTTTCGGCAGAATCAAGGCTTA
>CAYZPT010000034.1:0-15822 GCA_964480285.1 uncultured Bacteroides sp. | reverse complement strand
GACACTATTTATGACTTTATGAAGGACGGTCATTGCTACCGCCACGCGCTCCTCACACGCGAGTATGAGGACGACGCGCCTAACTACACGCCAAGAATTTCGGCTGTGGTTAAGCCAAACGGCGACTATGTTATGTCCATTCTCAAGTCAAATATGGGTATGCCCGAGTGCGTGAGATATTTCTACGAATACCCTGCACACGCAGGTCTCGGTCACTTTTTGCACACATATAAATGCGACGGCAATCCGATTCCGTCGTTTGAGGGCGAGCCGACTCCCGTCGAGATTGACGGCAATATAGACGAGTTCACAGATATGGTTTGGACTAACCTCAATGAGGACAATAAGGTTTCACTTTTCACGCGGTTTATAGACCTTGAAACCGGTGCGGAGGAAACACGGATTATTAACAAGAACGAGTAGAATTGAAAATGGAGAATGGAGAATTTAGGGTGGGCTTCGCCCACACCCATAATAATTCGGGTACGGGCAGAGCCCGTCATTAATTCTCAATTCTCAATTATCGAAAGGAGAAATCATGCGCATTTTAGTAATCGGCGGCGGCGGTCGCGAACACGCACTTATCAGAAAAATCAAGGAATCACCAAAGGTTGATTATATTGCCTGCACACCCGGCAACGGCGGCATTTCGTACGACGCGGAGTGCTTTGATGTAGGCGCTTGCGATATTGACGGCGTGGTTGCGCTTGCAAAGCAAATCAGCGCAGACCTCGTTGTCGTTGCGCCCGATGACCCGCTCGTTCTCGGCATGGTTGACGCGCTTAACGCAGCAGGATTTGCCACGTTCGGACCAAACGCTGCAGCGGCGATTATTGAAGGCTCAAAGGTTTTCTCCAAAAACCTGATGCTCAAATACGGCATCCCGACTGCCGAATACAAGGTGTTCTACAAGCCGCAGGACGCAATTGACTATATTACAGAAAAGAACGAATTTCCCACCGTTATCAAGGCTGACGGTCTTGCTCTTGGCAAGGGTGTGCTTATCCCAGAAACGCTCGATGATGCCATCGCCGGTGTTAAGGAGATTATGGAGGACAAGGTCTTCGGCGACAGCGGCAACAACATCGTTGTTGAGGAATTCCTCACAGGTCCCGAAGTTTCCGTCCTTGCATTTACTGACGGCAAGTGCGTTAAGCCGATGGTTTCATCTATGGACCATAAGCGCGCTCTCGACGGTGACAAGGGTCTTAATACGGGTGGTATGGGCACCGTTTCGCCCAACCCGTACTACACCGACGAGGTTGCCAAGGAGTGCATGGATAAAATCTTTATCCCCACTATCGAGGCTATGAATAAAGAGGGCAGAACCTTCAAGGGCTGCCTGTACTTCGGTCTGATGATTACTCCAAAAGGTCCGAAAGTTATTGAGTATAACTGCCGTTTTGGTGATCCTGAAACTCAGGTTGTTCTTCCTCGCCTTAAGACCGATATTGTTGATATATTCGAGGCGATTAACAGCGAAACGCTCTCAGACCTCGACATTGAGTGGTCTGACGAAGCCTGCACCTGCGTTATTATGGCGTCGGGTGGTTATCCGAAATCGTACCCCAAGGGTATTGAAATTACCGGGCTTACAGACGGTCAGCTTGACGGCGTAATCGTTTACCACGCAGGCACTGCAATCAAGGACGGCAAGCTCGTTACGTCGGGCGGCAGAGTGCTTGGTGTTACCGCGCTCGGCAGTGATCTGAACGAAGCACTTTCAAAGTCTTATAAGGCAGTTGAAAGCATTAAATTCGACGGCGCTCACTACAGAAAAGATATTGGAAAACGCGCTCTCGAAGCGAAAAGTAACTAAATGTTACAAAATCATTACAAAAAATTGTTGACAATTATATCTTAAGCAATTATACTTAAGTTGTATTATTATATAATATAAGTATATAGCTCTCAAGAGGTTGATGATATGGCTACAATCAAAAAGAGTAACAAGAAAAAAATAATTATACCTGTTTGTATAGTTCTGGTAATTGCACTTATTGCCGGTTCTGTTTTTGCTGTATCTGCCAATAACAAGGCTGTTACAGTATCTCTCAGCGAGATCAAAACAGGCGAGATTGTGGAGGACGTTAACGCTACCGGCAAAATCACTTCCGGCGCAAGCAAGGAGTTTAAGGCAGGTACTGTTGCACAGTGCAATAATGTATATGTTAAGGTTGGCGATTATGTTAAAAAGGGCCAGAAACTCGCAACGTTCTCAACCGATGAGCTTGACACTCAGATTGCTTCGCTTGAAGCAAGTTACAGCGATGCAAGCAGCGCATATAATAACGCGCTTAACTCACAGGCAGAGAGCATAAGGAAAGTCAATGCCATTAACAAACAGATTGCTCCTCTTGAAAAAAAGGTTGCAAAACTGCAGAAAAATAAAACTAACACTACCAAATACAAGGGCGCTACTACTAAAAAGGTGAGTACCACTAAAAAGGCTGAGGTTAGCACAACAAGACGCAGTATTTTTACTACAACTAAAAAGAGTAGCACCACAAATGCATCAGGATCATCAAGCCGCAGAAATCTTACAAGCGTAACAAATTCTTCAGCTGCTACATCCGGAGATTCGGGAAGTTCTACCAGAGTAAGTCCGACAATTACTATGCCGACTATAACAACAACAGACAGAACGGATATTCAAACCGAGCTGGAAAAAGTTGTTAAATCCCTGCAGGACCTTGCTGATACCATCAATAAACTCAGCGATGATGTAACAACCACAAACGCTATCACGCGCGAGGTTATGAACAGCATTGCCAAAGAGATGGAAAAAGGCAACTTTTCACCTGATACTATTTCTAAAGCGGCAGGTCAGGCGATGAGCGATGCTATTAAGTCAGGACTCATCGATGAAACAAAACTGGTTATCGAAAGCGGCGTTGCAGTAGTAATGGTTGAAGGTGCTGTTAAATCCGTTGACTGGGCAGGTATGGGCAAGTCGATTGCAGGCAGCGCCAATGCAACTCTTGCAAGCGCAGAGCTTCAGCTTACAGCCCTTTATGCACAGCGTGAGCTCTACTCGCTCGGTGCAAGCGGTACAACACTTAATGCGCAGAAGCAGGCGATGAATGCCACCAAGAATGCGCTTGATACACTCAGAAAATCACAGGAACAGCTGCAGGCAGGATGGGTTTCAACTATTGACGGTATTGTTACAGAATGTTCTGTAAAGTCAGGTCAGCAGACTTCGGCGCTTGATACCGGTATTAAGGTTGAGAATCTTGACAAAATGGCAGTTACAATTTCACTTGGTGAATATGATGTCCATAAGGTTTCAGTAGGTATGAAAGCTAATATCACTACTGCATACGGCAAATATTCGGGTGAGATTATCAGCATTGCTCCTACTGCAACAGGCTCATCTGGCAGTTCAGTGCTTGATTCCGTCGGTTCAATGGCTGGTGTAAGCGGACTTTCCTCGCTCACCGAAAAGGGCGCAGGTGTTGAATGCGTAGTTTCGGTTGACAGCCCTGACGATAATATCATCGTTGGCTTTGAGGCAAGCGTTGATATCAAGACAGGAACATATTCTGACATCCCGACAGTTCCGATTGAGTCAATCGTGCTTGAAAAGGACGGTTCATACGTTTACCTTTACGACGAGGCTACCGAAACTGTAACCAAAACAAAGATTGAAGTCGGCGCACATTCCGACTTTGCATATGAAGTAAAGAGCGGACTGAAGGTTGGCGACAAGATCGTTTCAACCCCCGGTCAGGATTACGAGGAAGATACCTTTAAAGTAAAAGTCAAGTAAGAGGGACTAATTTTGAATATTAAAGAAAGCCTAAAAATTGCCATAAAGTGTATTAAGGCAAACTGGATGCGCTCCCTTCTGACAATGCTTGGTATTATCATTGGTATCACATCGGTTATTATGATAGTCGGCGCAGGTACGGGAGTAAGGGACTATATTGTCGGTCTTATCCAGGACATGGGTTCAAACGCTGTTCTTGTCAGTGTTGATGAAACGCAGGCAACCGATAATGATTACATAACTCTTGATGATATTGCCAATATCAAAAAGAAGGTTAAAGATGTTGAACGCTGCTCCCCGATGCTGATGGGTTTCGGCAGAGCAACGATTGATAAAACCGCAACAGACGCCACGGTTATGATGATTGGCGTTAACAGTGATGTGCAGTTTGCTATGACGAGTACCTGCGAGCACGGCAGATTCTTTAACGATGAGGAATACGATGCTAACGCTCCGGTTGCTGTTATGGGTCTTGAGTCGGCTAAGTCTGTTTACGGATATTCCGATGTTACAGGCGAATCAGTAACCGTTACATCAAGCGGTAAGTCGATGAAGATTAAAGTTTGCGGCGTTGCAAATGTTGACGGCCTTGCAAGCTCGCTCGGCGGTTCGGGCAGTATGGCAAATATGTTTAAGTCAAGCTCCGATACGCCGGTTGTTGCATTGTTTATGCCGTGTACAACGCTCACACAGATTACAGGCAGCGGCGCAAAGCTCGGCAGTGTGTTTGTTATCGCTAAAGAGGGCGCGGATTACGATGCAGTCGGCAACGCAACGGTCAACTACCTTAAAGCGGCGCACAGCAGCTATGCCAACGGTATGTATACTGCCCAGAATATGGCTACTTATATTGAAATAGTTGATATCGTTATGAAGGTGCTCACAATCTTCATCGCCGGCGTAGGTGCAATCTCGCTGCTGGTAGGCGGTATCGGCGTTATGAATATTATGCTTGTATCCGTTACCGAGCGTACGCGTGAAATCGGTATACGTAAATCGCTCGGTGCAAAGACAGGCGTAATCACAATGCAGTTCTTAACAGAATCCACAATTCTGTGCCTTATCGGCGGACTGATAGGCGTGCTCCTCGGAGTCGCCGGAGCCTTCGGCGCTTGTGCGATAATTGATATCACGCCTAAGATAAGCATATGGCTTGTGCTTCTGGCACTGCTGTTCAGTAGCGGCGTAGGACTGTTCTTCGGTATCTACCCCGCGCGCAAAGCCGCAAAGCTCAGCCCGATCGACGCGCTTCGAAGCGAATAAAAAACATAAAAAAGCACCCGATGGGGTGTCCGTCATAAAGAAGTTTACAGACCGAAAGAGTTTTTTTCGGTCTGTTTTTCTTTTCCGGATTTGGCAGTACAAATCCTATGCTCGCTGTAGTATGTGACACACTGTTGCATTATGTATTATTCTTTGATATAATAAAATTCTAAATAAAACTCATAGGAAACTTTAAGTAGCATATATGAAAGACTTTGTTATGTTAGACGACCTTTTAGCAAAATTAGAAAAGTGTCATACACAAAAAGATTTAGATAAATTTATTAAAAAGCATAGAGATGTGCAAATGATTGGCGATTTAATTATCAATGTTGCAGAAGAAAAAATTAAAGCGGGTGATTATGATACAGGAATACTCTATATTCTTTCAGTTTACGAATCCGGATACCTTGATGCTTATGACGATGTTACAATATATCTTCGTCTTGCTGAGTATTATATTGAAAAAGGCGACATGGAAAAGGGAAAGGATTATTTGAAACACCTATGCAATGAAACTGTTGACAATTATGAGGAAGCTTTGGAATTCCGAAATCTTAAACCCGTTTGGGAAAAGTATAAACATTTAGTGCAGGGGTGTGTAAATCCGCCCGTTTCACTGGATAATGAGGCTGTCGAAGAAATACCGACATCCGAAAAACTTTTGGAAGAATTGCTTGAGGAAGTTTGTTCCGGTGGATTTGATGCGTATTTGTCTTATCACAGCAAGTATTTTTACGAAACACTCAGAGCGGCTGAGAAGTTAAAAAAGAAGCACACTGTAAAAGTGCTCAAGAGAGTTGCTGAAAAATTCCCTGACAGAAAAGTACCTGTCAACTCTGAAATAACAGAAGACATTATTATGGATAATGAACTTGATTTTGAAAAAGAGGACGATTATTTCTACAAAAAAGTTGAAAAAGAATTAGCAGATTTATAAATAGAAGGTTGACTGAAAAATCAGTCAACCTTCTTTATTGCGGACGCCATATAGGGTGCTTTTTGTTTATTATTTATTGTAGGTCGACTTCGCTTAGCAATTAATTCCGAATTCTGAATTAATTCATCTTGCCGACTATATCCATCATTTCATCCATCTTGCTCTCCATATCTTTTACAAGGGCAAGCTGGTTTTTCGCACGCACGAGGTTGTGCTCGCGGTAATCAGTCTTAAAGTACACATCGCCGCTCAAATAATCGGTGAGGAAGCGCATACCAAGCTCCAGCGTAATCAGCTTTGATGCAAAGGCAAGGTTAGCTTTTTCGCACTCGTTGAGTGTGTCGCCCGCCTCGCTGAGGAAGCCCTTTGTATATGCGTCAAAGTAGTCAAGATTCAGCGAAACTTTGCTTAAATCAGCTTCATCCTCCGCAGCTGTACTTGCACCGAAACGGATCGCGTCCGCAAAGTCAAACAGCGCAATACCGGGCATAACGGTGTCAAGGTCAATTACGCATACGCATTCGTTTGTGTCCTTGTCAAACATAACATTGTTGAGCTTTGTGTCGTTGTGAGTAACGCGAATCGGAATTTCACCCGAATCGGCAAGCACTTCAAGTCTGCTCATCTCGTCCTTGCGCTCTTTGATAAACTCAATTTCATCTGCACAGCCTTTTGCTCTGTTCTTTACATCAAGCTGCAGAGCAGGCAGGAATTCATTTTCGTACCGCCATATTGTGTTGTGGAAATTGGGGATGGTCACATATAATTTGCTCGGGTCAAACCCACCGAGCATTCTCTGGAACTTGCCGAATGCGATACCGCTTGCACCGAAAAGCTCCGGCGTGTCCGCATAGTCATAACTAATGCTGTTTTTAACAAAAACGTATGCGCGGTAACATGAGTTACCCGAGCCGCGGTAGTATTTTGCACCGTCTTTCGTTTTGATATAATGCAGCGTTTCGCGGTCGGGGTCTCCGCCGTTCTGCTTGATTATATCGCGCAGGTATGAGGTAACGGCAAATACGTTTTCCATCAGTTCGTCAATGTTCTTGAACACGTTGCCGTTAACACGCTGAACAACATAGCGTTGCTCAACGCCGTTTTCGCTGTATTTTGCTATATAAGTTTTGTTAATGTGACCCGAGCCGAATTCCTTGCACGACACAAGGTCGCCTTTAAAATCGAATTTGCCGAGAACGCTTTTAATAGTCTCCATATCATCACCTGAGGGTATTATAGCATAAGTTATTAAAATAATCAAATAATGTTGCAATAATGCTTAAATTATTGTAAAATGAGTTTATCAGTCAATAATACTTAAAGGGGAATTACTATGATTGTTAAATTTGAAAGAAGTACTGACATTAAATACATCGGTGTGAACGATTACGACATTGACCTTTTTGAGTCGCAGTATATGCTCGAAAACGGTATGGCGTATAACTCCTATCTCATTCTTGATAAAAGAGTTGCTGTTTGCGACGGCGTTGATAAAATCGCTGTTGACAGATGGCTCGATAATCTTGACAAGGAGCTTGACGGCAGAACGCCGGATTATCTGATTGTTCATCACCTTGAACCCGACCACTCGTTCAGCATTCAGGCTGCTGCGGACAAGTATCCTGAAATGAAAATTGTTCTTTCTGCAGGTGCGTTGCGTATGCTGCCTCAGTTCTGCGACGTTGACCCTGCAAGAGTGCGCTCTGTTACAGAAAACGATACGCTCGATCTCGGCTACCACAAGCTCACCTTTATGATGGCGCCTATGGTACACTGGCCGGAGGTTATGGTGTCCTACGACAGCACAGACAAGGTGCTGTTCTCCGCTGACGCATTCGGTAAATTCGGAACCGTTGACGCTGACGAGGGCTGGAGCTGCGAAGCGAGAAGATATTACTTCAACATCGTGGGCAAGTACGGCAAGCAGGTGCAGGCGCTTCTTGCAAAGGCAGGCAAGCTCGATATTCAGACAATCTGCCCGCTGCATGGCCCGATTCTTACAGACACAATCCCCGAGGTGCTGAAACTTTACGACACATGGTCAAAGTATGAGCCTGAGGATCAGGGCGTATTTATCGCTGTTGCTTCTATCCATGGCAACACACATCAGGCTGCGCTCAAGCTTGAGCAGATTCTCGAGCAGAGATGCTGCCCTCGTGTTGCATTCGGCGATCTTACGCGTGACGATATGGCAGAGTGCGTTGAGGACGCTTTCCGCCACAGCGTAGTTGTGCTTATGGCTTCAAGCTACGATGCAGGCGTGTTTGCGCCTATGGCTGACTTCCTGCATCACCTTAAGGCAAAAGCATTCCAGAACCGCACCGTTGCCCTTGTTGAGAATACCTCGTGGGCTCCGTCCGCAATCAAGACAATGCGCGCTGAGCTTGAGCAGATGCAGAACATCAGAATTATCGATAAAACAGTTTCAATCAAAACACGCCTCACTGACGCAGGCGTTATGGAACTTGACGCCCTGGCAGAAGAGATTATGAAAGAATTTGAATAACAATCATAATAAAGGAGTAAAACTTATGAATCCTATGGCTTTTACCAAATTATCCTACGGCGTTTATGTAGTTACATCCTGGGCTGACGGCGGCAAACCAACCGGTTGCACAGCAAACTCTGCTATGCAGGTCACTGCCGAGCCGGCGACTATCGCAGTCAGCATAAACCACAGCAATTTTACAAATGAGTGCATTAAAAAGTCGGGTATGTTTGCAATCAATGTACTTGGCGAAAACACTGCGCCGCTGATTATCGGCACCTTCGGTTTTCGCAGCGGCAGAGATTCTGACAAGTTTGCCGAAACACCTGAGGTTAAGAACTTCCTGCCGGTTGTTGACGGCAGCATTGCACACATCACCTGCAAGGTGATTGACACTATGGAAAGTGAAACTCACACCGTTTTCTTAGGTGAGGTCACAGGTGCAGAGATTCTTTCTGATGACACCCCGATGACTTATGCATATTACCACAACGTAATCAAGGGTAAGTCACCGAAGACCGCCCCGACATACGTAGGCGACTAAAACTAAACAGCAAAGCGGCTGTCCTGCAAAAACTGCAAGACAGCCGCTGTTTATTTGCCTTATTTAGTCATTCGGAATGAATGCATTGTGTACTGCAGATACAGCTCTGTCAGCGTCGTCCGCATCAATGATTACTGAAATCTTAATCTCCGATGTGGAAATCATCTTGATGTTGATTCCTCTTTCGTAAAGTGCTTCAAACATCTTTGACGCAGTGCCCGGATGTGATTCCATTCCTGCGCCCACGATTGAAACCTTTGCAACATCCGTATTGCATACGATTTTTGCGTTTTCAAGCACGGGGAGTTCGCTCAGAAGCTCAACTGCTACGGGACCGTTATCCTTAGTTACGGTGAATACGATGTCCTTTGTGTTGTTTCTGCCGAAAGACTGCAGAATGATGTCTACGTTTATATTCTTCTGTGAAAGCTTTGAAAACAGCTTGAATGCTACGCCCGGGTTATCATGTACGCCGAGTACCGAAATGAGCGCTACATCCGTATCCTTTGTTACGCCGCGAATTAACATTTTTTCCATATTAGTTGTCTCCTTTACGATTGTACCCGGAATCGGGTTGAGTGATGATAAAACTTCAAGTTCTACTGAGTATTTTTTAGCCATTTCAACACTGCGGTTGTTGAGCACCTGTGCGCCGAGTGTTGCAAGCTCAAGCATTTCGTCATAAGTGATTTCGTCAAGTTTCTTTGCGCCCTCTACCTTGCGCGGGTCTGCAGTGTAAACGCCCTCAACGTCGGTGAAAATCTGGCATTTGTCTGCGTGCAGTGCAGCGGCAATTGCTACAGCCGATGTATCGCTGCCGCCTCTGCCAAGTGTCGTAAGGTCGTCATAGCGGTTCAGTCCCTGGAAGCCGGCAACAATTACAATGTTATGCTTTGCAAGCTCCGCCTGCAGACGGTTTGGCTTGATGTTTTTGATACGGGCTGAGCCGTATACAGAATTGGTGTGGAATCCTGCCTGCCAGCCGAGAAGACTGATTGCGGGGCAACCGAGCGTTTCAATTGCCATTGCGAGCAGTGAGATTGAAATTTCCTCACCTGCGGCAAGAAGCTGGTCCATCTCACGCTTCGGTGCGTTGGGATTGATTTCAGCAGCTTTGGCAATGAGGTCGTCTGTTGTGTCACCCTGTGCGGAAACAACAACCACAACATCGTTGCCTTTTTTGTATGTGTCGCTTACAATGCGAGCGACGTTCATTACGCGTTCGGCGTCTGCCACAGACGAACCGCCGAACTTCTGAACGATTAAAGACATAGTTCGTTCCTCCTGTAAGAATATTCTGAATTAATAGTTTGTTACCTTGATAATATTGATTACATCAATGCCCTCAAGTTTTTTCATGAGCTTATTCTCTGTCATAGAATCTGTGATGAATGCAACCTCGTCGGACGGCTGACCGAAGCGATTGAGGAATTTAATGCAGTCGAAAGTGCCTTTGATTTTGCTCTCTTCAGCCTTTGCTCTTACATAGAACGGCATCTCAAGCTCCGCCTTGTAATCAACTACATAGTCCTCACTGCCTGCGCCCCAGCCGAAAATCTTCCTGCGGTTAATGTGCTTTGCAGCGTCAACCATATCTGCAACAACTGCAGAAGCGGTAGGCAATTTGCCTGCGCCTGGGCCGTAGAAGCATACATCGCCGACTGCGTCGCCGCGTACGAGGATCGCATTGAATACGTCGTTAACCGAAGCGAGCTGTGAGCCGTGCTGAACAACTGCGGGGCTGACAAAAGCGGCAATCTTGTCTTCGCTTATATACTTAATCTGACCGAGCAGCTTGATAACGCCTTTGATTGACGAGATGTACGATACATCCTCAAGCGTAATATTAGTAATTCCCTCGGTTTCAACCTGGTTCGGATAAACGTGCTTGCCGAATGCGAGAGAAGCAAGAATGCAGACTTTTCTGCAGGCGTCAAAGCCTTCAATATCCGCTGTCGGATCCTTCTCGGCATAGCCGTTGTCCTGCGCAATCTTAAGTGCGTCCTCAAAGGTCATATCGTCCTCAATCATTTTTGTGAGGATGAAGTTTGTCGTACCGTTGAGTATGCCTGCAACGCCCTCAATATTGTTGGCTGCAAGGCACTGCGACATTGGACGGATAATCGGAATACCGCCGCCAACCGATGCTTCAAAAAGATAGTTTGCACCGCACTCCTCTGCAATCTCCAGCAGCTCAAGACCTTTTTGTGCAACGAGCTCTTTGTTTGATGTAACAACGCTTTTGCCTGCCTTGAGCAATTTGCTTGTGAATGTGAATGCAGGCTCAACGCCGCCCATAGTTTCGGCAACAACCTTTACGTCAGCGTCATTCAGAATATCGTTAAAATCCTTTGTGAACAGCGCTTCATGCCCATCGCCGGGGAAATCGCGCAAGTCAAGAATGTGCGCAACTTCAAGTGATTCGCCGCCGGTACGTTTTTTTATAATATCGCTGTGAGTGTCAATTACCTCAACAACGCCGGAACCGACTGTTCCGTAACCCATAACTGCAACTTTCATTGTTTTATATTCCTCCGTGGATCAGATGATTTCGGCGGATTTGACCCCGCCAACATTCTTTATTTTTTTTATCATCTCTGTCGGTGATGCGTCGCCGAGCCTTACGGTGATTGATACGTCTGCAATGTCGTTAATAGGTGAGCGCTGGTTAATGCTCAGCACGTTTGCACCCGCAAGATATACTTCGTTCATTACAGAACTCAGCACGCCTGCATTATCGGTGAGTTTAGCGCCTATCGTAACGGCTTTGCCGTCGTCGCTTTTGTACTCGGAAATTTTATCCTTGTACTTATAATATGCACTGCGCGATATGCCTGCCATTTTTACAGCCTGCGATACCGAGCCCGCTTCGCCGGACAGTATGTAGTTTTTCGTCTGCATCACCTTGCCGTATACTTCAGGCAGGATTGACGCGTCAATCAGATAATATCTTGATTGCTCCAACTTGTTCACCACCCGTGGACAATTGTATTACTGTGAAAAACACTTCCTATATATTAACACTTAAAAATAAAATATACAACCCCCAATTTTATTTTTACTTATTATTAACAAAAATTTTTAATATTTTTCTTGAATATTGTTGATTATTGCATTAATATATATATAGTGTATATTACTATTAAGGATGTTTATTATGACAGCAAAGGTTGAAAAGAGAAGGGAATTCCTTATTAATCTGTTGTTTCTCGGAACGGTATGTGCACTTATTTATGTGTTTTTTAAGTACCTGTTCTGGGTTACCGCACCGTTTATTCTGACGTTTTTCTTTGCGGTTCTGTTGCAGACGCCGTTGCGTTTTATTGAAAAAAAGGTAAAGCACAAGCACCATGCTTTCTGGAGCATCCTGCTGGTTGTGCTGTCTATACTTATCATATTAATACCGCTCGGTTTGTTGATCGGTGCTGCAATTTCCAGAATAGCAGATTTTTTCAAGCATTTTATGGAACAGCTCAATGATATACCGACTTTCCTCACCACGCTTGAAAAGGATATTATCGATATTATCCGTTTCCTGCCCGATTCTCTTTATAAGACTGCGAGTGAATCGATACACAATTTCTTCACTCCGCTTATTGAGGATTTTGACATCAATTCAATTGACTTAAGCGGCGTTAAAACCGGTGTTTCATCAGGTATTTCGGGCGTAGTTTCTATGATGAAGAACGTTCCGAGCGTGATTATAGGCGTTGTTATAGGTATTATCGCGTGGATATTCTTTACTAAGGATTATGATAAGATTGTCAGATTCATCCAGAATCAGTTGCCGGATAACAAAAAGAATCTTCTTGTTGAAATAAAGCAGGTTTTCAGCAAAACAATACTCAAAATGGTGCGTGCTTACGGGCTGATTATGCTGATCACTTTCTTTGAACTGTTCCTCGGTTTTGCCATTATGTCGCTTCTCGGCATTATGAAGAATAACTATTATATATTTATCGCTGCACTGATTGCAATATTTGACATTATGCCTATTGCAGGTTCGGGCGGTATACTTGTTCCGTGGGCGATTATTTCGCTGATTATGGGCAACTACAAGCAGGCTATCGGCATTGTGATTATGTATGCTGTCATCACGGTTATCCGTCAGTATATTGAACCGAAAATTGTCGGCGATTCACTTGGCGTTAACCCGATAGTTACTCTTATGGGTCTGTACTTCGGACTCAAGCTATTCGGCTTCCTCGGAATGTTCATCGTGCCGATTACGGTTATGACGCTGAAAGCATTCAACGATACGGGTAGAATCCATCTTTGGGTACCGTCAGAGAAAAACAAAATAAAACTCGAATGATTTGTGGGAGGGCAGGAAGCCCTCCCGTTTCTTTACTTGTTGTATTACAGCCGATGCTTACTGTGCCGAAACGTTGCGTTTGGAATATTTTTGTGGTATAATTCTGTTACAACCCGAGTTTTGATTCAGGTGAAGGAAGGATGTAAAGTTTATGGCAAAAAAGATTATTGTTGCAGGCGGAGGACACGGCGGAATCGCCTGTGCTATGCTTCTCAGCAAGAAAGGTTTTGATGTAACGGTTTACGAAAAAAACAGCCGTGAAAATATGGGTTACGACTGGACGGACATCTTCAACAGCAAAGCTTTTGATGACATCGGGCTGCCTGTTCCGCCGGAAGATACGCTCCTGCATTTTGAAAAAATGAGTTTTGTGCCGCCCTCGGAAAGAATTATTTTAAGAAACGAGGATGACAGTACCGACGGTACCGATATTAAAATGGAGCGTAAGGAAATATACAACTATATTATTTCCGCTGCCGAGGAGGCAGGCGTTAAATTTGTATATGAAACGGAGATAATCGCTCCCGTTATGGCGGGCGACAGAGTTATCGGAATAAAAACCGACAAAGGCGATTTCCTCGGCGATCTCGTTATAGACGCCTGCGGCTGCGATTCACCGGTGCGCACAAATCTTCCCGAGTGCTGTGGCGTTCAGGCTGAAACTGCAGAGATGGAAAAATTCTATGTGTACAGAGCGTTTTACAACCGTGCAGAAGTCGGTGAGATAAGGGATAAACACAAGGTTTATCTTATGCCCAAGGACGTTTTTGGTATCGTCTGGGTTGCAGATGATGTAGAGTACAGCGATATTCTCATCGGCGAATTCAGACCGCTGACAAAGGAAGAGGCGCTCGAAAAGGTTGAACGTTTCAGAAGCGAAAATCCGGTTCTCGGACGTGAGCTTCTCCGCGGCGGAGATATGGTTACAATTCCCGTACGTCAGACCCTTGCCGTTATGGTAGCGGACGGCTATGCCGCAATTGGCGACAGCGCATTTATGACAGTGCCGATAATAGGCTCGGGAATTGCAAATTCTTTCAGGGCGGCAAAAATCCTTGCCGATACAGTTATCGCAGACAAAACGCAAACCTATTCTGCAGAAACACTGTGGGATTATGAGTACAAATACCAGACAAAAATCGGCTTTGGATTGTCCTCACTTGCGCTTATAAAGCTTCTGTTCGCAAAGCTCACAACCGAGCAGCTTGATTATCTGTTTGAGAGCAAAATTATCACAATTAAAGAGCTTCAGGTTTCGGACGAACCGGGCGGCGCGCTTCTTGATATAAACCCGGAGCTTCTCGGCAAAGCGTCTGCTCTTATTAAGAACAAAAAGCTTGTTTCGCTCGTGCTCGGTCTCGGCAAAGATCTGGCACTGCTTGCAGGAGTTAATAAAACCCTCCCGAGGTATTACAGCCGCCATTCAGTTCTGGCGTGGGCAAAAAGATATGACGGAGTGTTTAAAACACGTTGATAATACACAACAAATAAATGGTATAGTCAAAGGTAGCGTTTTTCCGTTGCCTTTGCATTATTTTTGTGGTATAACTAAATATAAAGCACAAGGTCCAAAAAGGAGTTTTAATCTATGTTTATGGAATATCTGTTGCAGAACTGGTCGCTGCTGCTGATTTTGCCTGCATTCGCAATTGCGCTTAACATAACGGTTTTCCTCGATAAGAAGACAATCAGGCGTATGTTTTTTCTGATTTGGGTTGTTTTCCTGCTTTCAATTTTTGTTTTTGCAGAGTTTAACGTTCCCGCAGTTAAGGACAACCGCATAATTCGCGCAATTTTTATGGCAATACGCTACAGCTCAACGCCACTGATTATTGCCCAGATTATCTACACTTTTGTTAAAAAGCAAAACCGATATATATTCATTCCCGCAATTTTGCTGACGGTTATTGACTTTATTTCAATACCAACGGGAATAGTTTTCAAAATCGCTGAGGACAACAGCTTTTCAAGAGGAGCGCTCGGCTATCTTCCGTTTATCACGGTTGGATTATATGCAATCGCGCTTGTTGTTCTTCTGATTAAGAGGAGCAACAAAAAATGGATGGAAATCGCGCCGATTATTTTTCTTTGCATTGCGCTTCTCTCGCAGGTTATCTTCCCGTTTGTTTACGGAAGTGATTTTTCAAAGGTTTTCTGCCCGACGCTTGGCATTGCGCTTTTTATCTACTACGTTTTTGAAATCCTTCAGCAAACAAAAAAGGATTCCTTAACAGGACTTTTAAACCGCAACGCTTTTGAAACGGATATCAGCAGCAACACCGAGGACATCACAGCGCTGATTTCACTTGATATGAACGGTCTTAAGGTGCTCAACGATACGCAGGGTCACCACGCAGGAGACGAAGCGCTGCTTACCCTCGCGCTTTGTATGAACCGCGCGCTGAAAAGCAGGCAGTATGCCTACCGAATCGGTGGTGACGAATTCGCAATAATCTGCCGAAAGGCTTCCGAAGAGGACGTTTCGGCGCTTGTCAGCCGA
>CAYZPT010000033.1:0-15955 GCA_964480285.1 uncultured Bacteroides sp. | reverse complement strand
GCGCCACAGGGCCTCTGCTCGTTCATAAAGATTTTTTCGTCGCCTCCAGTTTCGGCGCAAAAGGCTTGGTCAGATAATCGTCCGCACCGGAATCCAGTCCTGTTACGCGGTCTTCAATTTCAGCCTTAGCTGTCAGGAGCAGAACGGGCGTAAGAACGTGCCTTTCGCGAAGCTCTTTCAATACAGAAAGTCCGTCCACTTTAGGCATCATAATATCAAGAATAATACAGTCGTAACTGTCCTTTTTCAGATATTCCAGAGCTTCACTCCCGTCAAATGCACTGTCAACCTCATAACCCTCATTGCCCAGTAAAAATCTGATGTTTCTGTTCAGATCCCGTGTATCTTCAGCAAGTAAAATCTTCATTATTAAACCTCACTATTAATCATATTGCGTATGGTTTGCATAGACGCGTCGGTTGACGCAAGCTCGTCGGCACATCTTTTTAACTCCTCAAATATCAACGCCGTATTTCCGGAAATGGCTTTTTTGTAGCGGATATGATGCTCAAGCGCCGCCCACGTGTCCATAGAAATTGTTCTTATCTGTATTTCGGCAAAATAGCCGTTAATGCGTACAATCATATGATAACTGCGATAACCGTTACTCTTTACGTTTTTAATATAATCCTTTTCGTTATAAATCTCTATATCTTCCTGACTCGCGATGTAATCACGAATCGAGTAAATGTCATCTAAAAAGGAACAGACAACCCTTATTCCTATCGCGTCATGGATGCATTGCAGTGCGCTGTATTCCGTTTCCTCAAGGCCTGATCTGCGGCATTTTTCACGCATACTTTCTTCTGCTTTAATACGGCTTTTCAGATGTTCAATAGGTTCTATGCCTGTTTTGCTCTTAATATCGGCAGCACCCTGCTTAATTATGTTCAGTAAGTCGTTCATGACGGTTTTCATTTCTTCCGTATGGCAACCGTAAATTGAGATTTTTTCCATAATACTAACTCCAAAAATGATATCTTCTGATTATCATTATAACTATAACAATTAAACTAATGTTAAAAAAGTCCGCCCATAAATGAGCGGACTTTTAAAGTATTATTCGTATCTCAATGCGTCTATCGGGTTAAGCTTTGCTGCCTTGTTAGCAGGAGCGTAACCGAAAATCAATCCGATAAGAAGCGAGAAGCAAACCGCAACAAGAATACTGCCTATATTCGGTGCGGCGGAATACCCGAGCACCTTGCTCATTCCCAGACCGAGCGCTATTCCCGCACAGATTCCTATGATACCGCCGACAAGGCAGATAACCATAGCTTCTGTAACAAACTGAAGTCTGATTGATCCGTCTGTTGCACCGAGGGCTTTTCTTGTGCCGATCTCCTTGGTGCGTTCTGTTATGGAAACGAGCATAATATTCATAACGCCGATACCACCTACGAGCAGACTGATCGCCGCAATTGCCTCAATAGCAACCGATATTGTTGAAATAACGTCTGTAAGGGTGGATATTACGCTTTCAAGCGAGGTTGTTTCCACCGTCCATGTGTCGTTATTAGTATAGAAGCTCTCAAAGAAACTGTTTGTTGTTTCAAGGAATGTAAGCGTATCGGTTTTTACGCTTGTTTTTACGGTAATGGACTGATAACCCTCGCCGCTGCCGGAAATCACCCTTGCTGTTTCGATGGGGATATATGTATCGGTAGTTTCCGACTTTTTGCTGTTTTCATCGGTTGAAGCTGTTTCGCTTTCGTATTCATAAACGCCTGCAATGAAAAATGTGTAAGGCACATCGTTAACCGTCACCTTAAACTCAGTTCCTACGGCGTCACGCGGCTTCAGATTCAGAACATTTTCAATAAATGTATCGGCAACAACGGCAATTTTTCTCTCACCGTCGGTATTCTTAATAAAGCGACCGTAAAGCAGATTGATTTCCTCTGCTTTGACATAATCAGCCTCAACACCTGTAAGATTAAGAGAATTATCATCGTCGTAAGTTGCGGTGCCTGCCGAGCAGGTTTTTTCAACATATTTTACATCGTCGGGGAATGCTGCGATATACTGTGCAATCATATCATCGGTTATGAGGTCCTTCTGAGCAGGAGTCTCGTTCATAAACATCCTGATACGCTTATCGCTGTTCTCCTCATTATCACTGCTTTTCTGCGTAAGAGCAACGTTGATTGATGACGCACCGAGCGCCGTCATACTGTCGCTCACATATCCTGTAAGCGACGAGCCGACTGTGCTGATTGCAATAACCGAGCCGATACCGATAATAATACCGAGCATTGTTAAAACCGACCTGAGTTTGTTCATTTTCAGGCTTTCAAGAGCGAGAAGGATATTTTCAAATAATGCCATCAGTCATCCTCCTCTCGTTTATAAATCTGCCGTCGCGCAGTGTGAGAATTCTGTCGCACTGCTCGGCAAGTTCAGGGTTATGCGTAATAAGGACTATGGTTTTGCCCATATCTTTATTCAGCTTTTTAAATATTTCCATTACTTTGGCGGAGGTCTCCGTATCAAGTGCGCCCGTAGGCTCGTCTGCAAGAATAATCGAAGGCTCGTTAGCCATAGCCCTTGCGATTGCCACACGCTGCTTCTGACCGCCGGATAGTTCGTTTGGTCTGTGCTTGATTCTGTCGCTCATTCCGACCTCTTCAAGCAACTGTTTTGCACGCTCATTGCGCTCTTTTTTTGAATATCCTGCGTAGAGCATGGGAAGTTCAACATTTTTAAGCGCACTCTGCCTGCCAATAAGATTAAAAGTCTGGAAAACAAATCCGACTTTTTTATTCCTGATAGAGGAAAGCTCCTTATCGCCGGCAGCATTGATATCAGTGCCGTCAAGAATATACTGTCCCTCGGTGCTTTTATCAAGCGCGCCGATAATATTCATAAGGGTTGATTTACCGCTTCCCGACTCTCCGACAATTGCAAGAAATTCACCGTTATACACAGTGAGGTCAACACCGTGCAGAACTTCCAATTCGTTAGGTTTGCCGATGAAATAGCTCTTTTTTATCCCTTTCATTTCAATAATATGATTATCCATTGCTGCCTCCCGGGAATCCGCCTGACGGAGGTGACGGCATTCCGCTGTCTGAAGAAGAATCACCTGAGCTGCCCGACTTGCCTGAAGAGGACGGCATCTGCGGCATATCTCCGCCACCTTGCGGCATATCTCCGCCGCCTTTATTGCCGCCAAACAGACTTGCGAACAGTCCGCCGGATTTTTCGCTGCTGTTATCACTGTTTGAAACAGTTTCGATTCCTTCGCTTAAGTCAGAATTTGAACGGATAACGTCGCCTTCGTTTAACTGTGTGGAGCTTATTTCAATATAATAATCGTTACTCTCGCCTGTGCTAACGGTTACTTTTTCAAACTGCATATCAGTGCCTTCACCGCTTGTTTTTCTGTAAACAAAGCTTTCACCATCGTCTTTGCCGACTGCGTCGATCGGCACCTGATATACATTCTCGCTGGAGCTTACAATAATATCAACAGATGCGTTCATACCGATGTAATAATCATCTGATTTCTCGTTGATTGTAACGGTTGCGCTGAACGAACCTTCGTTAGATACGGGGCTGATCTGGGTAAGCTCACCGTTGAGCGTGGTTTCGCTTGCGTCGCTTGACACACGGCAGGTCATACCGAGTTCAACCTTGTTAATATCAGCCTCTTCAATGGTAATGCTCGCCTGCAGGTTTTCCAGATCCTGAATTGTTGCAACCGCTGAATCCATACTTACGCTTGAACCGACAGTGGCGTTAAGCGCTGTAACAGTTCCGCTCTTCTTGGCTTTAAGACTACAGTCCTCAAGCTGATCGTTCAATTCGTCAAGCGTATCACTTGATGAAGCATTTTCAAGTTCTTCGGCAGCCTTGTCAAGCTGATCCTTTGCCTGTGACACAGCGTCTTTGTTCTGTGAGTAAGTCTGCTTTGCTTCGTTATATGCACTTTTAGCGGAGGTATATGCGCTTTCAAGTGATGAATAATTACAGATTTTTTTAGCGTTCTGAAGCGCCTGAGCCTTTTTATAAAGCTTATACAGAGTATTTGTTCCGCCTGATGAAGAAAGTGTTTTTCCTGTAAGCGTTTTAACACTTGATATTACAGTGTTGCATATTTCATCCGCTGTCTGCGTTACGGTAACGCTCTGCGAAGCGGCAGAAGCAGTACTTGAAGCTGCTTTTGCATCACTCATATTATTTGTTTTATCTGTAGCATTTGTTGTGCTTTCCGAAGAAGATGAATCACTTATATCATAAGTACCCTTTGCACATCCTCCGTAATAATTCTGCACAGCTTTCATATATGCTCTTGCTGCTGAAATCAGTTTGCTCTGATTTGAAGCCGTTTTCTTCGATCTGTACGTTCTGACCGCAGCGTTGTATTCGTTAAGCGCCGTTACATATTTTGCACCGGCGTTGTTAAATGCTGTAAGGGCGTTATCATATGCAGTCTGATTTGTTCTGAGTCCGCTTACCGCTTTATTATACGGAATTTTTGCAGTGTTATATGCGCTTAAAGCCTCGTTATACGTTGCGGTGTAACTGTCATAGGTTTCTTTCGCCGTGTTATACGCGGTCTTTGCACTGTTATATGACGACTGCGCCGACGACTTTGTTTTTGCCAGATTGCTTGTTTCTTTTTCAATCTGTGATTCAAGCTCGCTTGTATCAAGCGTACAGATTATATCGCCTTTTTTGACTTTATCGCCTACAGATACATTAATTGTTTTAATAGTATAATTAAGCGACGTAGTTACACTTGATGTGCTTGCGCTTTTTATTGTTCCTGTAGCAGTAATCATATCCTCGAGCGTTCCCTTTGTCAGCGTTGTTGTTCTGACAAATGAATAGCTTTTGGTGTCTGAACCCTTCTTTGACAAGGCAAATCCTGTAGATACTAGTGCTGCAACCAATACAATTGCAATAACTGCGCTTAACAGTTTGTGCTTTTTAATAAAACCTTTTAATCTTCCTTTTCGTCTTTCTTTCTTTTCTTTTTTCATTGCAATAACCTCCGTTCGTTGTTTTCATTTAGATGATAGTGAAAAAAATTAAATAAAGATTAAAGCAAAAACAAAAAACCGCCCTGCAAAAGGCGGTCATATAGTTAAATTTTATCGTGATTGCAGGTAGCCGAGTACGGACAGTTTGCACATTTTTGCCCGCATGCACCGATGCCGTTCTTCCTGTCCTTCACGATTTTTCGTATTGAAAGGAAAACGACAAGTGCAATAACCAATATTGTTAAAACAGTTACAATAATATTTGGCATTCCATCATCTCCCGTGAATCATTCTATCTTATTTTTTGTTTACTGTCAAATGATTTTCGTTATACTTGTTCTTACGCAACAGCATATAGCAGATAAACGCAAAGGCTGCAACCGCTGCAATAATGCCCACAATGTGGTGCGCAATGTCACCTGTGAATAGGCAGCCGAACTGGAACACAATGAGCGAAACGAGATAAGCAAATCCGCACTGATAGCCAATTGCAAACCACGTCCATTTGCCGTTATTCATCTCCCTCTTGATTGCGCCAATAGCCGCAAAGCAGGGTGCGCAGAGAAGGTTGAATACAAGGTACGAATATCCCGCAAGTGCGCCGTGACCGCCGCTGAAGGAGTTGAAGTCCGCCGCAAGCTTGCCCCAGATTTCGTCGCCGTTTTCAGCAAGCTCGCCGCCGAAGTGGTAAAGCTGACCGAATGTGCCGACCACGTTTTCCTTTGCGATTAAGCCCGTAACGGCTGCAACTGCAGTTTTCCAGCTGCCCCAGCCAAGCGGAATGAACATCCACGCAAAGAGGTTGCCGACCTTCGCCATAAGCGAATTGTCAATGTCCTCAATCATACCGAACTTGCCGCCCTCAACACCGAAAGCGAGGAAGAACCACACAACGATAGTCGAAAGCAGGATAACTGTGCCAGCCTTTTTGATGAACGACCAGCCGCGCTCCCAGGTGGAGCGGAGCACCGTGCCGACAGTCGGCAGATGGTAAGCCGGAAGTTCCATAACAAACGGCGCAGGGTCGCCTGAAAAGCGTTTTGTTTTCTTAAGCATAATACCTGAAACGATAATCGCAGCAACACCCACGAAGTACGCGGAAGCCGCAACAAGTCCGCTGCCGCCGAACAGCGCGCCTGCGATAAGTCCGATAATCGGGAGTTTTGCAGAGCAAGGAACAAAGGTAGTTGTCATAATTGTCATACGGCGGTCACGCTCGTTTTCAATTGTGCGCGAAGCCATAACACCGGGGATGCCGCAGCCTGTTCCGATAAGCATCGGAATAAATGATTTACCCGAAAGTCCGAAGTGGCGGAAAATTCTGTCCATAACAAACGCCACGCGCGCCATATAGCCGCAGCCTTCAAGGAATGCAAGCATCACGAACAGCACGAGAATCTGCGGCACAAAGCCAAGCACAGCGCCCACGCCGGCAACGATACCGTCGTTAATAAGCCCGAAAAGCCAGTCGGGAACTCTGCCCTCAAGCAGTGCGCTCACAGCGTTTGGCGCCCACTCGCCGAACAGTACGTCGTTAACCCAGTCGGTTGCGCCGACGCCGACGGTTTTCATCGCGATGTAGTAAACCAGGAACATCACAACCGCAAAAATCGGCAGTCCCCAGATGCGGCTTGTAACGACCTTGTCAATTTTGTCAGAGGTCGAAAGCTTGCCCTTGTTCGCCTTTGTGTAGCACGACTTGATAATCGAGCCGATGTAGATGTATCTTTCGTTTGTGATGATTGATTCCGCGTCGTCGTCAAGCTCGTCCTCGGCAGCCTTGATGTCCTCGGCAATATGGTCGAGGTCTGCATTGCTGACATTGAGCTTTTCAATCACCTTTTCGTCGCTTTCAAACAGCTTGATTGCGTACCAGCGCTGCTGCTGCGACGGCATATCGTGAAGGAGCCTTTCCTCAATATGTGCGAGCGCGTGCTCAACGCATCCGCTGAAGGTATGCTGCGGAACTGTCGCTTCGCCTGAAGCCGCCTTGATTGCAATTTGTGCCGCTTCATCAATGCCCGTGCCTTTGAGCGCGGAAATCTCCGCAACGGGGCAGGCAAGCTGACGGGAAAGCTCATCGCAGTTGATTTTGTCGCCGTTCTTTTTGACAACGTCCATCATATTGATTGCAACCACAACGGGTATGCCAAGCTCCACAAGCTGCGTGGTGAGGTAAAGGTTGCGCTCAAGGTTCGTGCCGTCAACAATGTTGATAATCGCGTCCGGCTTTTCGTCAATCAGGTAATCCCTTGCGACAACTTCCTCAATAGTATAGGGTGAAAGCGAGTAAATACCCGGCAGGTCGGTGATAGTCACGTCACTGTGCTTCTTGAGCTTACCCTCTTTCTTTTCAACTGTAACGCCGGGCCAGTTACCAACGTACTGGTTTGCACCCGTAAGCGCGTTAAACAAAGTTGTTTTACCGCTGTTCGGGTTGCCGGCAAGTGCAATTTTAATACTCATACTCTCTGTCCTTTCTCAGTTAGTCTGCGCTAACCTGTATGCTAAAAAATTATTCTACTTCAATCAGTTCTGCGTCGCCCTTACGGATTGAAAGCTCATAATCCCTTACCGTAATTTCAACGGGATCGCCAAGCGGGGCAACTTTACGCACAAAAATCTCCAAACCCTTGGTAATGCCCATATCCATAATCCTGCGCTTTAGTGCACCTTCGCCGTGGATACGCTTTACCTTACAGGTATTGCCGACCTTTACGTCTCTGAGTGTCATATTTTCTCCTCCTTAAACATATATCCTCATCGCCATTTCTTTGCTTATGGCAATGCGTGCTTCCTTAACCTTAACAATAATATTGCCGTCCTGCTCTGTGATAACCCTGACTGTATCGCCAACGATAAAGCCGAGGTTCTCAAGATGCTTTTTAACTTCGGGCTTACCGGATATGCGCCTGATAACGCCCTCATTGTCCGCGCCGATTACGCCGAGTGGTATCATAAACTTCTCCTTTAGTTAGCGATTGCTAACTCTGTTTGCAAAAAATGTATGTTAGCCTCTGCTAACCAATTACATTATAGTTAGCCTTAACTAACTTGTCAATAGGTTTTTTGGATTTTTATACATTTTGCCGACAATTAACAAAAATTCTTGCAATCACTTTATAAATGTGGTAAGATATTGCTAACCGTAATTGTAAGCAAAGGGGCGATTTTGTGGATAATAAAGAATCAAGCCAGATGTATCTGGAAACTATTTACATCCTTTCACAGAAATCCGACGCCGTCAGGAAGATTGACGTCAGCAAGTATATGGGCTTTGCAAAGCCGTCCGTCACGCGTGGAATCAGCCTGCTTGAAAAACAGGAGTATGTTACCGTAGACGACAGCGGCAATATATGTCTTACAAAAAAGGGTGAAAAAGAGGCTGAGAGCATTTACGAACGTCACACCGTTTTAACAAAAATGTTCATCAACCTCGGCGTAGATGAAAAAATCGCTGCCGAGGACGCATGCAGAGTGGAGCACTATATCAGCGACGCCACTTTTGACGCGATTAAAAAGCATATGAAAAAATATCAATAAACAAAAACTCCGCGCGCAAACCTTAATGTGTGCGGATTTTTAACTAAGAAAGAATGAAGGTGAAACTATGGACAGCAATGACAAAAAAGCGTTTTTGGGCTTTCAGCAGGGCGAATTAAACGCAGTGCTGATGTACCGTAAATTTGCAGCGATAACAAGAAATCCCAAGTTTAAAGAGGCATATATTGAAGCAGCAAAGGACGAAGGCCGCCACGCAAAAATAATGAGTAAGTACACAGGCGAAACACTTCAGCCAAAGGCGCTTCAGGCAAATGTGCTCGGTATTCTTTACAGAATTTTACCAAAAAAGCTCGTTCATCTCGGTATATCCAAAGGCGAGTATTACGGCGGCGACGGTTATCGCCCTTACGTAGGTGACAAATATCCTGAAATTGAGGGCATGATGAAGGACGAATATAAACACGGCGATATTTTCAAATCATTATAAAATATTTGGAGGACGTATTATGAAATTTGCAGTAAGATACTACACGAAAACCGGTAACACAAAACGACTTGCCGAATCAATGGCAGAAGTACTCGGCGTAGAGGCTCTGCCGATCAGTGAACCGATAACAGAGCAAGTTGATTTACTATTTCTCGGCAACTCATATTATGCATTCAATATTGACAAAGAGGTAAAGGATTTTATCGGCTCACTTGATAAAAATCTTGTCGGCAAAATCGTAAACTTCGGATCTGCTGCTATGCTTAATTCCACATACAAAAAGGTTAAGGCAGAGGCGGACAAAGCAGGTATAGCTATGTACGATAAGGAATTCCACTGCAAAGGCGAATTTAAAGGAATTCACAAAGGCAGACCTAATGACGATGACTGCAAAGCTGCGGCTGAATTTGCAAAGCAGTTTGTTGATTGATAAAAAATATATAATTAGCAGAATCACCGCAAAGCCAAAGCCTTACGGTGATTTTTAATAGCTGACAGATAATTCGCCATAGTTTCAGATACAACCGCCACGTTGATTGCAGTTTTGACAAGCATTTTTATATATGTTAAAATATGTACAGTTTTACAACGGAGCGAAAAATGGCAAAGATAATCAGAAACAGTCATCATCTTGAAAAGGAATATATTGAGGAAAAGTCGCATCGTCCGCTGTGCTTTGCGGCGTTTGTCGGTATGCTGATAACCTCAGTTATATTCGGTATTATTTATATAAAAAGCAATAGCAATCTGCTCGCTGCAGGCAGCATTATATCACTAATTTTCGGATTAGTTGCGCTGATAATCGGATTAAGGCAAACCGATGAAAAGGCAAGAATATTAAAGTCCGGTATTGAGGGTGAAATGTCCACCGCTTATGTACTGTCAAAACTACCGCGCAAATACACAGTGGTGCAGGATATTAATGTTACATATGACGGCGGACACAGCGAAATTGACAACGTTGTTATTGGCAAAACAGGTATTTTTGTGATTGAAACAAAGAATACAAAAGGCACTATCAGAGGAGATTATAACGACAAAGACTGGGTGCAGCACAAGTCCGGTCACGGCGGCACGCCTTACGATAAAACGTTTTACAGCCCTGTTAAACAGGTCGGCACGCACGTTTACAGGCTTGCGCATTATCTGCGCAAAAACGGCGTGCACACTTACATAAGCGGCGCTGTGTATTTTTCAAACCCGGAAGCAATAATAAAAATCAGCAACAGAACAGACGATATCCCCATATTTGACTGCAAAAGTCAGAATCATATGCTGGATTACATTCTTAATAACGAGCAAAACCTGTCTGATAAACAAATCAAAAAGGCTGTCTCTCTTATCAGGAGAAGCAAATAACAGGAGGATTATATGGATAAGGTTACTATAAACAAAGAACTGTGCACAGGATGCGGTCAGTGCGTAAAGGACTGCGTTGCGGCGGCGCTGACTGTTGAAGGCGGAAAGGCAAAGCTGCGCGAGGGCTGCATTGAGTGCGGTCACTGCTTTGCAATTTGCCCTGTAGGCGCGATTGATATGCCCGCTTACAGCAAGGAAGGCTGCGGCGACTATGTGCCGATGACCGATATTGACAGCGACACTCTGCTTGAAGCGATGAAGAGCAGGCGCACAATCCGCCACTACAAGGACACACCTGTTGAGCAGGAAAAGATTGACAAAATCCTTGAAGCAGGAAGATATGCTCCTACAGGTGCAAACAAGCAGAACGTGGCGTTCACGATACTCGGCTCAAGGCAGGACGAGCTTGAAAAAAGCTGTGTCAGCCTGTTCAGGGCAGGCGTGAATATCGGCAAGCATTTTTCGCAGAGCCTGAAAAACAACAATATTGACGACCGCTTTTTCTTCAAAGGCGCGCCGCTCGTAATAGTAGTGTCTGGCAGCAACAGCGTTGACGCCACGCTCGCAAGCGCTTATATGGAGCTTGAGGCAAACAGCCTCGGTCTCGGTGTGCTATACAGTGGTTTTTTCGTTGCGTGCACATACCTCAACCCTGCAATTAAAGCTAAACTGAAACTACCGCGCGGTCACAAGGCTGTGACCTGTATGATAATCGGCTACCCCGATGTTAAGTACAAGCGCATCGCACCGCGCAAACCGATAAAATTCAAGAAGCTGTAAGGTGAAGTAATGGAAAAGAAAAAGGTAAAAATCTTTTATTGGATAATCCTTGTTATCACCGCTCTGGTATACTTTGCCGTTATGGAACTCGCTAAAAACACGCTGCTCGGGTGGTGTATTGCAATTGCACTTTTCGCCGCGTACATCGTACTTGAATTCAAGGTAATCAAAGGCAAAAAGTGGTACATCAGACTGCTCGCCTGGATCGGCTTTTTTGCACTGCTCGGCGGCGCGATGATGGTATCACAACCGCCCTACAAAACTGTTCCTGCAGTTGATAATAAAAACCCTGTCGTTACCGATGTTGTTAAGGTTGAGCAGGGCGAACTGACGGGCGTTATGAACAAGGACGAGAGCGTTGAGGTTTACGCAGGTATCCCCTATGCAAAGCCGCCGGTCGGCGACCTGCGCTGGAAGGAGCCGCAGGCGCCTGACAAATGGAGCGGCGTTAAAGCGTGTGATAGCTTTGCACCGATGTCGATGCAAAAGCGCGACAGCGAGATTATGAATTCACTTACGAGAATCGTAGGCTATCACGACTACAAAATCAGCCTAAAAGACAACTTCCGTGAGGCAGTCAGCGAAGATTCGCTTTACCTGAACATATGGAAACCGTCAGGCGACGTGAAAGACGCACCGGTGCTGTTTTTCATCCACGGCGGATCGCTCACAAGCGGTCAGCCGTCGTTCAGCGAGTATCGCGGCGAGGACTTGGCAAAAAAGGGCATTATCGTTGTGAACTTCGGCTACAGGCTCAATGTTTTCGGCTATATGGCTGACGAAAGCCTTGCAGATGAATCGCCCAATCACACTACAGGCAACTACGGTCTGCTTGATCAGATTGCAGCGCTGAAATGGGTTAACGAGAACATTGCTGCCTTTGGCGGCGACGCGTCAAAAATCACGATTGCAGGCGAATCTGCAGGTGCTTCAAGTGTGGGCGCGCTTTGCGTTTCCCCTCTTGCAAAGGGGCTGTTCCGCTACGCTATTGCAGAGAGCAGCGGCATAACACCCAAAACGCCTTACCATACGTTCAGAACTTATGAAGACGCACTTGAGCAGGGCAATAAAACACTTGATGAATACAGCGCAAAAACCGCTGATGAACTGCGCAAGATAAGCGCAAAGGAGCTTGTTGAAACAAGCGCAAATAACAGTGCAATGACTGTTGACGGCTACGCTATTACAGAGCAGCCGTACCTCACATACGAAAAGGGCAAAAACAACGAGCAGGCACTGCTCAACGGCTACAATTCGCACGAGGCAAACGTGTTCGGTCTTTTCACCAAAGTCGAAAAGGCTGATTATGAAAAGGCGCTTAAAGAATTATTCGGCGACGGCGCAACTGAGGTTGAAAAGGCGTTCCCGTATAACAGCGTTGATAACGATTATGACTTTTTAGTTGAAGCAGGCGGCGAAGCAAAGGGTACCTATAACTATATCCTCGGCGGCACCTGGTTTGCCTACAGTCACAAGACGTGGTCTGACTATATGGCAAGTCAGAACAAGCCCGTTTACTTCTACTATTTTAACAAGGATAACGGCTCGCTGCGCGCAAACCACGCCGGCGAATTGCCATACGCATACGGCAATCTGTGGCGCCACGATTATCTTTACGAGAATGAGGACTACGAGTTATCCGAAACTATGCAGGACTACTGGGTAAACTTTGTCAAGACCGGTAACCCGAACGGCAAAGATTTGCCCAAATGGGAACAGTACACGCCTGATCAGCAGCAAATCCTGCAGCTTGACACCGACATCAAAATGATTGATGACCCTTATACAAGGCTGTACAAATTCCTCGACAAATCACAAAACAAATAATAATCGGGAGGACAAAAGTCCTCCCTTTCTTATTGTATATCGGGTTTCGGTAAAACCTTTTTGTATACGATTTCGGTGTGGTCGGTGAGGTCAAGCTCGCCGATTTTTTTGTAGCCGATACTTTCATATAGCTTTTGCGCCTTTTCGTTTTCCGCCTCGCAGGAGAGCATAACCTCGTCGAAAAAGCGCTCCTCCATCTGCCTTTGCCAAATCAGCAGCGTGAGCTTGCCGTCGCCGAGTCCGCGGAATTCAGGAAGAATATAAAAGCGGTTGACAAACGGGATTTTTTCGAGGAAGTAGCTGTACTGCAGCCAGCCGGCAAAGTCGTCGTTTTCGTAGATAAACAGCACCTGCGAATTGTCTGCCCAACGTGCAAACTCCGTTTTTGTAACCGACTTATCAATCACTGCCATCTGCTCAAAATCGTCGGCAGTGGCGTATCTTACCTTCATCATATCTTATCTCCTGTGGGATTTAAGTAGCGCAATCTCGCGCGCATAGCCGTCAAGCTCGTTAGGCGTTTCAAGGAACATAGGCAAGTCCTTAAGCTGCGGGTGGTTGATGATGCTCACAAACGTATCAACGCCGAGGTAGCCATCGCCAATTTTTTCGTGCCTGTCCTTGTGCGCGCCAAGCGGGTTTTTGCTGTCGTTAAGGTGAAGTGCCTTGAGCCTGTCAATACCGATAACACGGTCAAACTCCTCAAGCACGCCGTTGAGGTCATTTACAATGTCATAGCCGCCGTCGCTGACGTGGCAAGTGTCAAGGCAAACGCCCATTTTGTCCTGCAGTTCAACACGGTCAATAATCGCGCGCAGCTCCTCAAAATTCCTGCCGATTTCGCTGCCCTTGCCAGCCATGGTTTCAAGCAGGACGGTGGTGGTCATATCCTCAAAAAGCACGGCGTTGAGCGCGTCGGCAATAAGCTCAATGCCGACTTCCTCGCCCTGCCCTACGTGCGAGCCGGGGTGAAAATTGTACATCTGATTAGGCGTCTGCTCAAGGCGCAGAAGGTCGTCCTTCATTGTGTTTCGTGCAAACTCGCGCACGTCCTCCTTTGCGCTGCAAAGATTTAATGTGTACGGCGCGTGAGCGAGAATTGTACCGAATTCTTCCTCTTTTGCACGTTGTAAAAACAGCGCTATGTCCGCCTCGTCGAGCGGTTTTGCTGCACCGCCGCGCGGATTGCGCGTGAAGAACTGAAACGTGTTTGCGCCGATTGACAGCGCCGTTTCAAGCATAGCTGTATAGCCCTTTGACGACGAGAGATGTGAACCGATAACAAACATTATATCTTACCGCTGATGATGTCCTCATCAGCCTTTCCGCTCATAATATATTCCAGAAGCTCAGCCACACAGCCCTGGTTGCAGTGGCATGCCTCGAACTTGCAGATTTTGTGGATTGCAGACGGCGCCTGACCTGCACATGCAGGCAGACCGACAGTCTTGAGCATATCCCAGTCGTTGTAGTAATCGCCGATTGCCGCAACGTGACTTTTTTCAATACCGAGCATATCTGCAAGGTGCATAATGCCGACGCCCTTGTGGGTATCCTTTTGCAACATTTCAAGCGTCATAATTGACGAGAGCATAAAGTTCGCATCGGGATTTTCCATATTCTTAATAAGATTGTTGAGCTTGGCGATGGTGAACGGATTCGACCAGAAAATAACCTTCATCCAGCCTTCCTCGGGCACATCGTCAATCGAATCAACGTACTCGTGGCTCGACTTGTCAACGCTGGTGGTTATCTTCTGAAACAGACCGCTTTTAACAACGTAAACGTGGTCGTCAAAATACACGCCGATGTCAACGCTTTTGAAGATATCGTCAAACTCGGTTGAAATATATTTAACAAATTCCCTGCCCTTTTTGCCAATTGTGTTGCGCCAGATCATCTCACGCTTATTATAATCATAAATACCTGCGCCGTTGAGTACAACAGCAGGCTGATTGGCTGAAGTGCGGTTATAGTTACGCTCAAGGCTGGACTGAAGCCTGCCCGAAGCGAGCGTAAAGTTACCGCCGAGCTCGGTGAATTTTTTGATTGCTTCCTGATTTCTCTGCACGGGTCGTCTGAACTTGTCGTTCAGCGTGCCGTCAATGTCGGACACAACAAGCCAGTTTTCAAAAGTTTTATCCATGCAATTCTCCTTCGGGGCTAATTCCCCTTAAGTTTGTTTAAAAATGCCGTGAAATATTTGGGTAATTCGCTCTCAAATTCAAGCCACTCGTGCGTGCGAGGGTGCTCAAATCCGATGTGCTTTGCGTGCAGGCACTGACCGTTAAGTTCGGTTATGACCTTTTTGGGACCGTAAACCGGATCGCCTGCCACAGGACGCCCGATGTGCGCGCAATGCACGCGTATCTGATGCGTACGCCCCGTTTCGAGCGTACAGCGAATGTGTGTAAAGTCGCCAAAGCGCTCAATCACCTCAATGTGAGTGACCGCCGGCTTTGAGTTTTTAAGTGTGACCGCCATTTTTTTGCGGTCTTTGGGGCTCCTGCCAATCGGCTGATTGACAGTGAGATTGTCGTCTTTGATATTGCCGTAAACAACCGCCTCATAAGCGCGGGTGAAGGAATGCTCCTTTATCTGTTCGGCAAGGCTGACGTGCGCCATATCGTTCTTTGCGACTATAAGCAGACCCGATGTGTCCTTGTCAATACGGTGAACAATTCCCGGGCGGATAACGCCATTTATACCCGAAAGCGAGTCGCCGCAGTGGTGTAGCAAAGCGTTTACAAGCGTGCCGTCGGGGTTGCCGTTTGCCGGGTGTACAACCATGCCCTTGGGTTTGTTGACAACAAGCAGATCGTCGTCCTCATACACGATATCAAGAGGAATATCCTGAGCCTCAGCTTCAAGCGGTTTTGCTTCGGGAACTGTAATGCGCAAGGTGTCGCACTCCTTGCACTTATACTTTTTATTTGCAACATTGCCGCCTACAGTAACGCCGCCGGAGTCAATTATCTTCTGCACCGCAGAGCGCGTGAGGTCAGGCAAA
>CAYZPT010000032.1:0-16037 GCA_964480285.1 uncultured Bacteroides sp. | reverse complement strand
ACAAGAAGGCGCTGCAGACGAAGCAGCTTATCTGCAAGGCGTTTGATGAAGCGTTTGAAAAGTACGATTTTCTGCTTGCGCCCGTCGCGCCCGATACGGCGTATAAAATCGGCGAGAGTGAGAAAAATCCGCTTGATATGTACAAGAGCGATGTGTACACAGCTATCGTTAACCTTGCGGGGCTTCCTGCGCTTGCGCTGCCCTGCGGCTTTAAAGATGAGATGCCCGTGGGTATGCAGTTTATCGGCAGGGCGTTTGACGAGCAGACTATTCTGAGCGCCGGTATCCGGTATCAGACGAAAGGCGGTGCAGCCTGTGAAGTATGACATTGTATGCGGCATTGAGGTGCACACCGAGCTGCTGTGCGAAACCAAGATTTTCTGCTCCTGCTCAACTAAATTCGGCGGCGAGCCTAACACACAGTGCTGCGAAATATGCACCGGTATGCCGGGCGCTATGCCGTCGCTTAACAAAAAGGTGGTTGAATTCGCTGTGCGCACAGGGCTTGCGCTGAACTGCGAGGTTACGAAATACACCAAATTCGACCGCAAAAACTACTTTTACCCCGATTTGCCCAAGGCGTACCAGATTTCACAACTCTATCTGCCGGTTTGCACAAACGGCTATGTTGAGCTTGACGGCGGCAAGAAAATCCGCATAAAGGAGCTGCACATGGAGGAGGACGCAGGCAAGCTGATACACGACGGCGACGCCACGCTGATTAACTACAACCGCTGCGGCGTTCCGCTGCTTGAAATTGTGTCCGAGCCTGACATCTCCACGCCCGAGGAAGCGGCTGAGTACACGCAGAAGCTGCGCGATATTCTGCGATTCTGCGGTGTTTCCGACTGCAAGATGCAGGAGGGCTCGCTGCGCGCAGACGTGAATGTGTCCGTAAAGAAAAAAGGCTCCGCCACCCTCGGCACGCGCACCGAGATGAAGAACATCAATTCGTTTAAGGCGATACAGTCCGCTGTTGAAAACGAGTCAAAACGGCAGATCGAGCTACTTGAAAACGGCGGCACGGTGCGTCAGGAAACACGCCGCTGGGACGACAGAAAGAACACGTCCTACGCAATGCGAATTAAGGAGGAAGCGCAGCACTACAAGTACTTCCCCGAGCCTGACATCCCGCCGATTACGCTGACCGACGAGTACATAGACGGCATACGGAGCACGCTCCCAGAGCTGCCCGACAAAAAGAAAAGCCGCTATGTAAACGACCTTGGTATCACCGAGTACGATGCAAATGTTATCTGCTCCGATTTGGCGTACATAGAGCTTTTTGAGAAAACGGCGGCGCTCACGAACTCCCCGAAGGACAGCGCCAACTGGATTATGGGTGAGATTATGCACCACCTGTCAGCGTCGCAAACGTTGCCCGAGGATATGAACTTCCGCACAGAGTCGCTCGGAGAGATTATCAATCTGCTAAGCGGCGGCAAAATCACGCGCGACACTGCAAAAGCGGTGCTTGAAAAGGCGTTTTTTGACGGCGTGATACCCGAAGAGTATATCAGCGAAAACGGACTTTACCTTGAAAATAATGCGGCTGAGATTGAAAAAATCGCCGCAGAGGTCATTGCCGAAAACCCCAAAGCAGTCGGCGAATACAAGAGCGGCAAGCAGAAAGTGATTGGCTTCCTCATCGGGCAGGCAATGAAAAAGCTCGGCGGCAAAGCCCCTGCCACCGAGGTGCGTGAGGTTATAACACAAATGATAAAAGATAATTAAAGCCTCCCTTTACACAAGGGAGGTGGATTGCCGAAGGCAAGACGGAGGGATTGATACAATCCCTGTAGGGGTCGGCGCCCTCGACGACCCGCGGCGCGATGAGATTCCCCTGTGAGGGGAAATGTCCGCTTGCGGACAAAAGGGTGAGGCGCCGCTCCAAGGGGCATCGCGCCCTACAAATCCAGCCCCCTTTACACAAGGGGGCCTTTTAAATCGAGCAACTTCTCAAAATAAACTCCCTCTGCGCGATACGGTGTTTCGCCGTTTTCGGCAACGGTGAGTCTGATAGCCTGTTCGATGAAAGAGCAGGCTTTTTTTGTTGCAGTGAACACATTATCGCCGCTGACGAGCGCCGCTGTAACGTAGCTTACGAGTATATCCCCCGTGCCGGAAAAGCTCTCGCCGCACTTCTGCCGGGTTACGGTTTCAAACTTTCCGCCGCTGAAAACGGCAGTTTTAACGCAGTCGGCGCGCTTGATTCCGGTAGTAATAACGGTGTTAACGCCGGTTTTCTTTGACATTTCAAGTATGTCCCCGTCGCTGTAATCCGCTTTGTATTCCCTGCCGGCAATTATGCAAAGCTCGTGCAGGTTGGGCGTGATGATGTCCGCCTTTTTCACAAGGGCGACAACAGAGGCAATACGCTTTTCGTCAAAGCCGTCGTACACCTCGCCGTCGTCAGCCATAACGGGATCAACTGCAACAATAGCGTTTTTGCCGAAATCGTCGATGAAGCCGCCAATGATTTTCCCCTGCTCGGCAGAGGTCACAAAGCCCGTAATAATCGCGTCAAAGCGCGCGCCGAGCTTTTTCCACTCGTCGATAAAACCCTGCATACTGTCGGTCAGATCGACTCTTTTATAACTGTCGTAGCCCGTCTGGTTTGAGTAAACGCCGGTAACAAGCGGGCAGCACTGCACGCCGAACGACGAAATAACAGGCAGCGCCGCCGTAAGCGAGCATCTGCCAAAGCCTGATATATCGTTAACTACTGCAATTTTTTTCATAAAATCACCGATTAAAGTATAATTTGATTATCTGTTTTTGTCAAGTAAACACTTGAAACAGAGTGTATAATGTGTTAAAATACTAAATAGTTTTTGACAAAACAATCCCTCCGACTGCCTGCGGCAGCCACCTCCCTTTACACAAGGGAGGCAAATAGGTTATAAGTAAAGGAGATTATCCCCTTATCCGTCTGCACTGCGTGCAGCCACCTTCCCCCGAGGGGGAAGGCTATAATGATATAAGCAAAGGAGATTTATTGTATATGAGCGGACATAATAAATGGAGCACGATTAAACGTAAGAAAGGCGCGAATGACGCGGCGCGCGCAAAGATTTTTACCAAGATAGGCAGAGAGCTTGCCGTTGCGGTTAAGAACGGCGGTCCTGACCCGAACAACAACGCGAAGCTGCGCGACGTTATTGCAAAGGCTAAGCAGAACAACGTGCCGAATGACAACATTGAGCGTATGCTCAAAAAAGCTGCCGGCGACACTGACAGCACGAACTACGAAGAGATTATCTACGAGGGTTACGGTCCGAGCGGCGTTGCAGTAATCGTTGAGGCGCTGACCGACAACCGCAACCGTACCGCAGGCGAGGTGCGCCACTACTTTTCAAAGGCGGGCGGCAATATGGGCAACCCCGGCGCAGTCAGCTTTATGTTCTCAAAAGAGGGCGTGATTATCATAGAGAAAGAGGACACCGACGAGGACCAGCTTATGGAGGACGCGCTTGAAGCAGGCGCAACCGACTTCCTCACCGACGACGAGGATATCTTTGAAATCCGCACCGAGCCGAACGACCTCGGCGTTGTGCGCGACGACCTTGACGCCAAAGGCTACACTATTGTATCATCTGAAACGGCGTATATTCCGTCCACCTATACACGCCTTGAAGATGAGGACGATATGAAGAAGATGTCAAAGATGATTGATATGTTTGACGAGAATGAGGACGTGCAGAACATCTACCACAACTGGGAGAATGAGGACGAGTATGAGGAATAATTCATATTCAAAAGGACTGTCTTAATTGACAGTCCTTCTTTTTTGCTATTTTGTTTTTACGGTCTTTGCCTTTGACCATTTTGAGTAAACTTTCTTGCCGCCGATCTTTTTGTAAGCACGAACGCGAACGTAGTACTTTTTCTTAGCTTTAAGCTTCTTAACAGTCTTTTTGGTTGAGCCCGCCTTCTTGACGGTAACTCTCTTTGCCTTTTTGAACTTGGAGTTTGTTGTGTACTGAACCTGATAGCCGGCAACAGTCGGCGCCTTCTTCCACGTTACCGTAAACGCTTTTTTGCCGCGTGTAACCTTTTTAACGCTGGGCGACACAAGCTTGCTTGCAGGGATGTTTTTAAACTTCATCTTGCACTTTGTGCAGGTGCAGGACTTTTTACCCTCAGCCTTGAAGGTCGGGTACTTAGAGTACTTAGTCTTCATCTTGTGAGTGTGGTTTTTGTAGTTGAAGTGCGTCCTCTTTGTATACGCGTCAATCCAGTTCTGAGACGCGGTCTCAGTATCAAAGATATCTTCATCGTTGAGAATTTCCTTAACGATATTCACAGATTTCCACTGCGTCTCTGAACCGCAGTACCAGAATGTAATACCGTTTAATCCGGCGATTGTTCTTTTATTATTCCTTGAAAAAGAAGTATAATAAAATTCCTTAACACCGGTCGGAATAACCACATTCTGCAGGCTTGGACAATTTGCAAAGACACAATCCTTAACTTTCTTAAGGTTATTTGAAAGCTTGACATAATAGAGGTCTTTACAGCCGTAAAATGCCTCATCCCCAATTGAAGTGACGGAATCCGGAATTGTGATATTTGTGATACGCGAATTAGAAAAAGCACATCTTTCTATTGTTTTAACAGTATTCGGGATCGTAATTCTTCTGAAATTAACGCCTGAAAAAGCGCCTTCGCCTATAACTTTTACACCCTTAGGAATAACAGTGTTTTTGCAGCCCGCAATAAGAACCGCGCCCTTTTTGCGAATGATAGCGTTGCACTTATTTCTGCTGTCGTAATATTTGTTCTTTGAGCCTACGGTGATCTTTGCCAACTTCGGACAGTTTTTAAAAGCATTTTCACCGATTACAGTTACACTGTTAGGAATTGAAACGCCGGTCAACGACTTACAACCGCCGAATGCGTTATAGTTAATTGTTTTAATACTGTTTGGGAATTTAATGCTGCTAAGTGCCGAACAGTCATAAAATGCATACGTGCCGATATATCTCAGTTTTTTACCAAACTTAACACTCTTAAGTGCCGAACAGTGGGAAAACGTACCGCTTTCAATGCCGGTAATACTGTCGGGAATTGTAACGCCTGTGATACGCGAATTGTAAAAAGCACCCTGTTCTATTGTCTCAACAGTATTGGGAATTACTACGTATTTGTTGATGCCGGAATCATAAAAAGCTGTTTGGTCAATAGTTTTAACGCCCTTGGGAATAACGGTGTTTTTGCAACCTGCAAGAAGAACCGCGCCATTTTTGCGAATGATTGCATTGCACTTATTTCTGCTGTCGTAATACTTATTATTTGAATTGACAGTAATCTTTGCCAGTTTTGTGCAGCCCATAACAATGTTATCTGCGATATAGGTTACACTGCTCGGAATTGCAATGCTCTCAAGTGAAGTACAGTAAGAAAACGCCTGATAGTCGATTTTTTTCACACTGCTCGGAATTGTTATGCTTTTAATACTTTCGCATCCGGTAAGAGCGTTTTCATCAATATCAGTTACACCGGAAGGTATTGTAAAACCGGTCAAAGCCTTACAGTCATAAAAAGAATAAGCGTCTAATTCTTTAACTTTTTTGCCGAGTTTTACGCTTTTGAGTGATTTACAACCGTAGAAACAGGAATAAGATACGGTTTCGACATTATTACCGATAGTGGCACTTGTCAGCTGCGAACATTCTTCAAAAGCTCTTCTGTCTATGCTTGTTACGCTGTCGGGAATAACTATTTTGGTAAGACCGGTACAGGAAAACGAACTATCCCCGATAGTTTTTACGGTATCAGGAATTGAAACGCTTGTTAAATCTGAGCAGTTAGAAAATACAAAATCACCTATGCTTGTTACGCCGCTGTTAATTACAATAGTTTTAATGGAGAGTGCAGAGTCAAACGTTAATTCATGTAATCCGTAATTATACATATCGCCGGTGCCGCTGATTGTAAGCTTGCCCGTTGCAGAGTTAAACTTGTAAGACACGTTTTCACCGCATTTGCCGCTTGAAGGTATTTCTGCGCTTGCAGTGAACGGCAGCACCGTAACTGACGTTACTAACATAAGTATTGCTAAAATGATTGATAAAGATTTTTTCATAAGTATTCCCCCATAATAATATTTACTTGTTCATTATACCACTTAAAACGACTTCCGTCAATTATAGTGTTACCACAATAAAATCGGAAAATTAACGGGGGCGCCGACTCCCTACAATTATTCGTTAATTAAACTTCGGCGTGGTTATGCACTTTTTCGACAGTCTCAAGGGCGGGTTTTCTAACCCGCCCTTACGTTTTTTACTTGGTTTTTACGGTCTTTGCTGCCGACCATTTTGAGTAAACTTTCTTGCCGCCAATCTTTTTGTAAGCACGAACGCGAACGTAGTACTTCTTGCCGGAAGCAAGCTTCTTAACAGTCTTTTTGGTTGAGCCCGCCTTCTTGACGGTGATTTTCTTAGCCTTTTTGAACTTGGCGTTTCTTGCGTACTGGATCTGATAACCTGCTACGGTAGGAGCCTTTTTCCACGTTACAGTAAACGCTTTTTTGCCGCGTGTAACCTTTTTAACGCTGGGCGACACGAGCTTGCTTGCAGGGATGTTTTTAAACTTCATCTTGCACTTTGTGCAGGTGCAGGACTTTTTACCCTCAGCCTTGAAGGTCGGGTACTTAGAGTACTTAGTCTTCATCTTGTGAGTGTGGTTTTTGTAGTTGAAGTGCGTCCTCTTTGTATACGCGTCAATCCAGCTCTGAGACGCGGTTCTGTAATAATCGTCATCGTCAGTATTTGCAATAACCCTGAGGAAAGTTACTGACTTCCACTTGGTCTTTGTGCCGCAGTACCAGAATGAAATACCGTTTAAGCCGGCGGTGGTTCCCTTGTTGTTTTTTGAGAAAGCGGATACCGCGATCCTCTTTACGCCCGTAGGGATAACTACGTTCTGCAGGCTCGGGCAATTTGCAAACGTATTGTCGTCAACAAATTCAAGCTTGTTTGAAAGTTTAACGTAATAGAGGTCTTTACAGCCGTTAAATGCTTCCGGTGAAATTACAGTAACGGAATTCGGGATAGTTACGGTTCTGAGACGTGTGCCGGAGAAAGCAAAATACTCAATTGTCTTAACGGTATTCGGGATTGTAACTTTTTTGAGATAGTCGCCTAAAAATGCGCCTCTGCCGATTTTTTTAACGCCCTTCGGAATAACCGTGTTTTTGCAGCCTTCAACAAGAACGGTGCCCTTTTTCTTAATAATAGCGTTGCACTTGTTTCTGCTGTCGTAATACTTATTCTTTGAGCCGACAGTGATTTTTGCCAGCTTTGAACAGTTTTCAAAAGCATACTCGCCGACATAAGTTACACTGCTCGGGATTGCGATGCTCGTGAGCGCCTTGCAGTTAGCAAACGCCTGAATTCCTATGAATTCTACTCTTAATCCGAGCTTGACGCTTGCAAGCGCCTTACAGTCGGAAAATGCTTCCCAACAGATATTTTTAACGGTGTTTGGAATTGTTAAACTCTTAATGCTCTTACAACCGTGAAAAGCAAAATCGTCGATATCTGTTACACCGTAAGGGATTGCAATACTTGCTAACGCCGAGCAGAATGAGAATGCAGAATTGCCGATTGTTTTTAAACCTTTGTTCAGCTTTACGCTTTTAAGTGCGGTACAGCCGCAGAAAGCGCGGTCGGGTATGCTCTTCACGTTAGCGCCTAAAGTAGCGCTTGTCAGTTTTTCACATTCGCTGAAAGCACCGATACCGAAGATTGTTACGCTGTTTGGAATAACTACCTTGGCAATCGATGTGCCGTAAAACGAATTTTCGCCGAGTCCGTTTACGGTGTTCGGAATTACGGTATTCTTACAGCCGGAAAGAAGTATATTGCCATCTTTCCTGATAATCGCGTTACAGTTGTTCCTGCTGTCATAAGCAGTGTTTGCGCTGTCAACCTTGATGCTTGCAAGCGAAGAGCATTCAGAAAAGATGTTATCATCATCAGGCAGGCTTGTAACGCTTGCGGGGATAGTTACGCTTGGCAGGCTCTTACAGTTTGCAAAAGCCATGGCGCCGATGCTTGTTACGCTGTCAGGAATTGTAACGCTTGTTAAACCCGTACAGTTACGGAATGCGCCGAAGTAGATTGAATCTACACCGTAGGGTATTTGCGCAGTTTTTAAGCTCTTGCAGCTTTCAAAAGCGTTTGCGCTGATTTTTGTAACAGTATCCGGAATTGTAACGCTTGTTAATGCGGTACAACCTACAAACATTGCTCTGCCGACAGAGGTAACGCCGCTGCCGATAACAATCGTTTTGATTTTTTCGTTATAGTAAAACGGAGATACTTCACCGCCCTCACCTTCGTCGTCAGGCGCGCTGAGGTAATCCTCATACATATTGCCGGTACCGCTGATTGTGAGCGTGCCGGCTGCCGAGTCAAAAACATATGACACATTTTCGCCGCATTTGCCGCTTGCAGGAGTTGCACCGGCAGCAAACGGAAATACCGTAACCGACGACAGTATCATAAGTAACGATAGAATGATTGATAATGATTTTTTCATAAACATACCTCCATAAATTATTTACATATTTATTATACCACTAAGGTAAAAATCCGTCAACAAAAAGCGCCGATAATAATAATAATAATAATAATAATAATAATAATAATAATAATGTTACAGCAGGCTGATAATGTACAAATTCAGCCTGCTGTTTTCGTTTAATCATTAACTTTATTGAGTCGCTCCTCTAACCTGTTGCGGTGCGGCGGATACGGTGAATCGGGATCCTTAAGATCTGCCGCAAGCAGTTTTTCAACCTCTGCTTTAAACTCGTCCTTGGTGATTTTATCATCGTCAAACTTAGCGAATATTCCTGTGTAAAGCTCAAAGCGGTACTCGGAATCGTCAAGCTCGGCAATGCGCTTAACCACGCCGTCCTCGTAATGCTTGAAGTTTTCAAAAGTCTGCTTCTGCTGCGCTTCTTCCTTCTGCTCAACTTTCTTTTCCTCTTTAGTGAGCGGAACAACAACAGCCTTGGAGTTCTTACCTTTGGGCTTAGCAGTCTTTTCCTCATAAACGGCAGAAACTTCGTTAACGTCGCCGCTTGCAATAATCGTGCCGTGCTCAAGCAGAATCGCCTTGTTGCAGATAGCTTTAACCTGGTCGATATTGTGCGATACAAACAGCACGGTCACGCCGCTGTCAAACATAGAGCGAACCTTTGCAAGGCTCTTCTTTTTGAACTTGGCGTCACCAACGGAAAGCACCTCGTCAAGAATAAGCACGTCGGGATCAACTGCAGTTGCGATTGAGAAACCGAGACGCGCACGCATACCCGATGAGTAGTTTTTAACAGGCACTTCGATAAAGTGACCGAGCTCCGAGAACTCAATAATCTCTTCAATCTTGCTCGAAATGTATTCCCTCGAGTAGCCGAGAATAGCGCCGTAAAGGAAGATGTTTTCCCTGCCGGAATAGTTGGGGTCAAAGCCTGCGCCGAGCTCAAGCAGCGGAGCAATAACGCCCTGCTTGTAAACCTCGCCCTCGGTCGGCTTGTAAACGCCTACAATAGTTTTTAACAGCGTACTCTTACCTGCGCCGTTAAAGCCGAGTATGGCAAGACGCTCGCCCTTTTTGACCTCAAAATCAACATCGTTAAGCGCAACAAACTCATTTGATTTGAGTGTGCCTTTGAGTTTGCGGATAACATATTCCTTGAGGTTGTCGACCTTTTCCCTGCTGAGAATAAAGCGCATTGTAACATGGTCGACTTTAATCATAACATCATCTTTAAGCTTTGTTTCTTCGATCTGATTTTTCTTTAATTCTTCCATAATTTCACCAAATAAAATCAATTAATCATCTGCGTCTTGCGCAGATTTCATCACGAAGTGATTTCATCGGCGTTAGCCGATTTCATCAGCCGCAAGGCTGATTTCATTTAATGAAATCGCACTATGTGCGATGAAATCCTCGCCTTTGTCTCGGATGAAATCGTTCGGCAGAGCCTCACGATGAAATCTTTGCTGCGCAAAGATGTTTCACTAACTGTCCAGCGCGTCTGACTTGAGCTTCCATACCACTGCCAGAAGCACGAACGATATTACCGTAAGCAATACTCCCGTTATCGCGATCGCACCGGCTGAGGAATCAAGATAACGCATTATTGAATCGTTGAGATACGACGGGAAGAGGTAAAGCTCCTTTGCCCCTTTGATTGCCGCGTATGTGCCTGACGAAACAAAGCACACAAGCGCCGCCGCAAAAATTGCGTGGCATATGCTGCGCAGGTTGCGGTAAACCTCGCTGCCGAGTGTGATAACAATCAGCGCAAGCGCCACTGTAAGTATCGCGCCAACTATGCTCACCGCTATCACCGCTGTGCTGCCGAGGTTAACGACAGTCTGCAGCTTTTCAAGATACGGGAAGGTCATACGCTTGTTAAGGTAGCCGGTTATATCCTTTGCAAAAGCAGAGGCAGCCTTCTCCTGCCCTAACGCAACCTTAAGCCCGTTCCGGCTCACCGACTCGTTAACACTTTTTTCTATCTTCGCTGCAAGCTTGTCAAGCTTGTCCATATACACAGTCTGCGAATACTGTTCATCAAGCGACATCGTGCCGTAAATATACGCGCGGTCAATATCGTTAACCGCCTCAAACGTAAGCACATCTTCAACCGCCGACGCGGGAACTGCATTGCGCATGCACATATCGTGAGCGTAAATGTTAACATCGTCGTACAGCGCCATTACATAGTCGTAATTTGCAAACACGTCCGCAACCTTGTCCTTGTTAAGCGGAACAGCCTTTGCCGTAATGCCCAGCGACATCGCCGTAACTGTGATAAACAGCAGAAACGCTACGAAATAACGCGTTTTGCGGTACGCCTTGACATCGCTGCTGTGCTGACGTTTTTTACGCTTTGACGAGCTGTGATGTTTTGATGAACTGTGATAGCTCGATGAGCTGTGGTGTCCTGACGAACTGTGATGTTTTGACGAGCTGTGATGTTTTGACGAGCTGTGATGCCCCGATGAGCTGTGATGCTCTGACGAGTGAGAGGAGTGTGAATGTTTATGCTCGCTCATTGCTGCACCTCCTCTGCTCCGAATGTTGCAACAACCATAAGTTTTTCCTTACTCTGGTGTGCAAACAAGTCGTGACTCGATTCAGTCGTAATCAGCAGGTATTCGCCGTTAACTTTGCCGGTGTATTCCTGCGCTGTCACAATCTCTTTAACAGTGTACTTATACTCTGCTTCAGCCGTTTTTACGGTGAACACGTCGCCCTTTTTCACATTTGAAAGCGCTTTGAAACACGATGAAGAGTCGCCGTCAATGTGAATCTGACCGCCGCCGCCAAACAGCTTTGACTTAACCGAAAGTCCTGCGCCTGCACGCTTTGAAGCGCGGTTAATGCCGTAGTAAACATCGCAGCCGACTGCAGCGTTGTCGCACTCAATCTCAGCAACCTTGTCGGCAATCTTAAGCCCTTCGGCAGTCTGAGCGGTGCCTTCCTTTTTGCACTCGTTAAAATAAGTGTCGTCCGGCTGATAGTCTGCAATGGATAATGCCATTGTCTCCTGAGCCTTATGCACTGTGTCGGTAAGAACGCCGAACAGCTTTAAGAACACAGGCACTGCGACTATCATCGCTATCAGTACAAAGACAATCGGTGTGATTATCATCGGGAGGACTGTCGCCCGTTTTTTAGTTGATTTGTTATTGTCCATAATCGTATAGGAATTGAGAATTGAGAGTTGAGAATTGAGAATTCCGGTTACTCGCTTCGCTCAAACAATAATTATAATTGCCGTGCGAAGATTCCCCTGTGAGGGGAAATGTCCGCTTGCGGACAAAAGGGTGAGGAGCCCGCTCCAAGGGGCACCCTTAATTCTCCATTCTCCATTCTACATTCTCCATTATTTAATCGTCCTCAAAAACTGCGCCTCTTGAACCCGAAGTTACATGCTGCGCATATCTCTTAAGGTAGCCTGTAAGCTCCTGCTCGGGTGCTTTCCAGTTAGCCTTACGCTCGGCAAGCACTTCGTCAGAAACGTTAACCTTGAGCACTCTTGCAGGGATGTCGATTTCAATTTCGTCGCCGTCCTCAACAAGTGCGATTGTGCCGCCTACTGCAGCCTCGGGGCTTACGTGACCGATTGACGCGCCGCGTGTTGCGCCGGAGAATCTGCCGTCTGTGAGCAGTGCTACTGATTCGCCCAGACCCATACCGATGATTGCAGAGGTCGGGGAAAGCATCTCGCGCATACCGGGGCCGCCCTTCGGACCTTCGTAGCGGATAACAACAACGTCGCCTGCAACAACCTTGCCGCCTGTGATAGCAGCGATTGCCTCCTCCTCGGAGTTGTAGCACTTTGCAGGACCCTTGTGCTGCATCATTTCAGGTGCAACTGCGCCCTTCTTGACTACTGCGCCCTCCTCGGCAAGATTGCCCTTGAGCACAGCGATACCGCCGTCCTTTGAGAACGGTGATTCGAGCTTATGGATAACCTCGCCGTCAGCGTCGGCAGCAACGGAAATTCTGTCCGCAACAGTGCCGTTAACGGTGAGCGCGTCTGTATTGATAAGTCCGCCGCGAGCAAGTTCCTTGATAACCGACTGCATACCGCCAACGTCGTTGAGGTCAGTGATGAACACCGATGACGCAGGGTTGAGCTTGCAGATCTGCGGTGTGGAGTTGCCCATATCGTTGAGGTCGGACAGGTCGATGTCGTGGCCTGCAGCGTGAGCAATCGCCGTAAGGTGAAGAATTGTATTTGTTGAGCAGCCGATAGCCATATCGCAACGCATAGCGTTTTCAATAGCCTTTTCGGTGATAATGTCGGACGGCTTGATGTCCTCTTTAAGCAGGCCCATAACTCTTTCGCCAGCCATTTTTGCAAGGCGGAGTCTTGCAGAGTAAACCGCCGGAACTGTGCCCGAGCCGGGCAGCGACATACCGATTGACTCGGTAAGGCAGTTCATCGAGTTTGCGGTGTACATACCCGAGCATGAGCCGCAGGTCGGGCAAGCGGTGAACGCAGTTGCCTCAAGGTTCTGCACGCTCATTTTGCCGACAGCCTCTGCGCCGACATATTCAAACTGCTCGGAAAGACCGATCGGATTCTTTGTCTCGGTGCTCTTACCGGGGAGCATCGGACCGCCGCTGATGAAGATACACGGCAGGTTAAGTCTGCACGCTGCGAGGAGCATACCGGGGACAATCTTGTCGCAGTTCGGGATGAACACGATTGCGTCAAGCGGGTGCGCAGTGAGCATAACCTCAATGCTGTCCGCAATAAGCTCGCGCGAGCAGAGTGAGTATTTCATACCCTTGTGGTTCATAGCAATACCGTCGCAAACGCCGATGGTGTTGAACTCAAACGGCACGCCGCCTGCGTTGCGGATACCCGCCTTAACCTGCTCGGCGATTTTGTCAAGGTGCATATGACCCGGGATGTAATCGCTTTTTGAATTAACAACCGCTACAAACGGTCTTTTCATTTCAAGTTCGTCGATGCCGAGAGCACGCAGAAGTGAACGGTGCGGTGCTCTGGACGGACCTTCTTTAATTAAATCTGATCTCATAGTATTTTCTCCTATAATTATAACCTATTTGCCTTCCCCCTGGGGGGAAGGTGGCTGCACGAAGTGCAGTCGGATGAGGGGTACGGTTTTAAAAGCGTTGTTGCAGCTATCCCCTCATCAGTCTGCTCCCTTTGGTCGCATCCAGCTTCCCCCGAGGGGGAAGCCTTATTTGTTTCTCGCCTGCGGCTCAGGCATTTTCTATGGGTTTCATCGTCGGGAATGCTAAAACATCGCGGATTGAGTAGTTGTCGGTCAGCAGCATAACAAGTCTGTCGATGCCGATGCCAAGACCGCCGGTGGGCGGCATACCGTACTCAAGCGCAGTGACGAAGTCCTGGTCAATCATATTCGCTTCGTCGTCGCCTGCCTCGCGCAGCTTCATCTGCGCTTCAAATCTGCCGAGCTGGTCAATCGGGTCGTTAAGCTCGGAGTACGCATTGCCGTACTCGCCGCCGAGGATGAACAGCTCAAAGCGCTCGGTGAGCACCGGGCAGTCGGGCTTACGCTTTGTAAGCGGGCTGATTTCAACCGGATAGTCCATAATGAACGTCGGCTGAATAAGATTTTCCTCAACGAATTCCTCAAAGAACGAGTTGAGAATATCGCCCCAGGTTGCCTTGCCGTTTTCGATTTCAATTTCCTTTTCCTTAGCAATGGCGACAGCCTTTTCGTCGTCGCTCATAAACTCGGCAAAATCAACGCCGCTGTACTCCTTAACAGCCTCAACCATCGTCATACGCTTAAACGGCGATTCAAGGTCGATTTCAGTGCCGTTAAAGGTGATATGCAGGTTGTCGCAAACCTCGTTTGCAGCGTTGCGGATAATCGCCTCCGCAATATCCATCATACCGTGGTAATCGGTGAACGCCTGGTAAAGCTCAATGCAGGTGAACTCGGGATTGTGGCGAACATCCATACCCTCGTTGCGGAAGTTCCTGCCGATTTCGTACACGCGCTCCATACCGCCGACGATAAGCCTTTTGAGGTAAAGCTCAGTCGCGATACGCAGGTACATATCCATATCAAGCGTGTTGTGGTGCGTGATGAACGGCCTTGCCGCCGCGCCGCCCGCGATGGTGTTGAGCATCGGTGTTTCAACCTCAATAAATCCGAGCGAATCAAGGTAGTTGCGGATTGAGGTGATAATCTTTGAACGCTTGATGAAGGTGTCCTTAACATCGGGGTTCATAATCATATCAAGATAGCGCTTGCGGTACCTTGTGTCAGTGTCGGTCAGACCGTGGAACTTTTCAGGCAGCGGAAGCAGCGACTTTGCAAGGAGCCTGATCTGCTGAGCGTGAACGGAGATTTCGCCCGTCCTCGTCTTGAACACAAAGCCCGTAATCTCAACAATATCGCCGATGTCCCAGGTTTTGAACTCCTTGAACACATCCTCGCCGACGTCGTTCATGCGAACATACGCCTGAATTCTGCCGTTTCTGTCCTGAATATCAATGAAATTCGCCTTGCCCATATCGCGCCAGGTCATAATTCTGCCGGCGATTGTGACTTCCTTCTCCTCGAGCTCGTCAAAGTTATTTTTGATTTCATCCGAGTGGTGAGTCTGGGTTGCGAGCGTGATTTCAAACGGGTCCTTGCCCTCGTCCTGCAGAGCCTTGAGCTTGTCAATTCTGATTTGCTTCTGCTCATTTTCGGTGAGGACAACCTCCGCCATTTTCATCTGTGCGGCGTTTGCGTTGTTGCCGATTGCCTCAATCGTTGCAAGGACTTCGGCTTCGTCTGCGCCCTCACCCTCAAGCGCAACTGCGCCTGTCTGGAGGAACAGGGTATACTTAACCTTGTCGCCGTCAGCTTCAACGAGGTACTTGGGGTTGGTCTTTTCCTCGTCGTTCTGCAGAGTGTTCTGCACCTTCATTCTGCTGTTCTTTTTAACAGCCTTGACGCCGCGCTTGCAGGCGTCCTCTTTATCAAACACGGGGGACTTGCCCACCGCCTTGTCATCAACAAAAAATTCAAAAGTGAAAGTACCGTCACCAGCCTTGGTGATTTCAAACTTTCCTGCCATAGTGGTTTTTCCTTTCAGTCAAAACAGTTTTCGGTTTTCTGTTTTAGGTTTTCGGTTTGTTGGTGCCCCTTGGAGCGGGCGCCTCACCCTTTTGTCACCTGTGGTGACATTTTTGCTATCGCAGACGCTCCCCTCTGTCACTTTGTGACATCTCCCCGTTAATCGGGGAGTACCTCACAGGGGAATCTCGCACGGCTGTTATAATAGGTGTGGACGAAGTCCACCCAACAACTGAACACTGAACACTGAACACCGAAAACTTAAAATATAACTATTTTTCGATATTCAAAATTTCCAGTTCAATATTGCCAACCGGCGCTTCAACTGTTACGGTGTCGCCCACTTTTGCGCCGATAAGCGCAGCGCCAACAGGGCTTTCGTCGGTGATTTTGCCCTCTGCGGCGTTGTTCTGACCGTAGCCGACAATC
>CAYZPT010000031.1:0-16207 GCA_964480285.1 uncultured Bacteroides sp. | reverse complement strand
TCTTTGCTCTTTCAGAAGTGAACTTTCTGAGCTTTGCAACATCCTTGTAGTCGATGCACTCAACTTTATCTACACAAAACTGACAAACTTTTCTGCGTCCTTTTCTCGGACCTTTGTTGTATGCCATAGTTGTTCTCCTTTAATCAATTGGGATTAATTTGTTAGAATGGAAGATCGTCGTCATCGTCGATGATTTCTTCAAAATCACTGTTGTCTGCGTTTGAATAGCTCGGCGCAGGCTGATTGTAGCTCTGTGACTGTGATTCAGCCGGAGCTGCGGTGCCTGTTTCCGCTTTTGAGCCGCAGAATGATGCGTTATTGATAACGACCTCTACTGATTTTCTGTTTTCTCCGTTTTTATCGGTGTAATTGCTTGTCTGGATTGAACCGTCAACAGCAATCATTGAGCCCTTGTGGAAATAGCGGCTGATGAACTCAGCAGTCTGCCTCCATGCAACACAGTCGATGAAGTCCGCCTGTCTTTCGCTGCCTGAACGCTGGTAATTTCTGTCGCAGGCAATCTGAAAACGGATAACGGAAACACCGCTCGTTGTTGTCTTGAGCTCGGGTTCATAAGTGAGTCTGCCCATCAAGGCTACCGTATTAATCATCAGTATGCCTCCTTATTCACCCTTTGCAATGATGAGTGAACGAAGAACGCCGTCTGTAATGTTGATTACACGGTCAAGCTCTGCCGGGAAAGACTATTCACTTGCAAAGTTAATCAGAACGTAGTAACCCTCTGTTTCGTAGTTGATAGGATATGCAAGCTTTCTCTTGCCCCATTCTTCAACTTCGCCGAGAGTGCCATTCTTTGAAATAAGGTCAGTGAACTTTGCCTTTAAAGCTTCTACTGCCTCGTCACCCTTTGTAAGAGAGTAAACCATGACGATTTCGTAATTTCTTAATGCCATTCTTAGCACCTCCTTCTGGACATTGGCGTGATTTTCCTCACGCAAGGATATTTACTTGCTTCTGCAAGCCCTAACATTATAACAGTATTATATTATAATGTCAAGAATTTATTTCTTAATGATATCGCAGATGCGCTTGACGTCCTGTGAAAATCGCCGTTGCGATATTAGCATAACAAGCGTGTCGCCCTCTTTTAGCACTGTGTCGCCCTTTGGAGTAATCGGCGTTTCGTCGCGCTCAACCGATACAATCAGGCAGTGTTTGCCCCAGTCGATATCGGCAATTTTCTTGTCAGCGATATTGCTGCCGACGGGTATTGTAAAGGTTTGTATAACCTTCTCCACATCTTTGGTGTTGAGGGTAGGGGAGTCGGTGTTTTCAACCGCTTTTTCAAACAGAATTGAGTAAAACGGCGCTGTACCGATTGTGTTTGCCACGGCGTATGAAATCAGGCTCACCGTCGCTATCGGCAACAGCGAGTGCATATCGCCCGTAAGTTCAAACACAAGTATTATGCCCGTCAGCGGTGCGCGCACGATTGACGAAAACAGACCTGCCATACCGATCACGACAAACTCCTCATACAGTCCGCCGCGAACGCCTATCTGGTTAATTGCAATGTTGCCGAAAATCGCGCCGATGTACGCGCCGAGCACGCACAGCGGATACAGCGTTCCTCCGGGTGCACCCGAAGCGAACGAGAACGCGCCGAACAGGAACTTTGCGCCAAGCAGTATGAACAGCGCGCTGAGCTCGGGGCGCTCTGTCATAAGCGCTGTTGCCATGCTGTGACCGCCGCAGAGGATTTTAGGGAAGGTTAGACCGATTATGCCGCTTACAAGGAAAACAAATGCCATTTTAACCGGCAGGGGTATTTTTGTGATTTTCTTGAACATCTTCTGCGCCCAGACCATCGCGACGTTGTAGCCCGCGCCTGCAAAGCCGAGCACAACGCCCATCAGAACGAGTATCCAGTAGTGGTGCAGTGCGAGGGTGACAGTGTCGTAATTAAACGTCGTTTCATGCCCGAAGAATGCGATTGATATGTAGTCGGCGGTGATTGAAGCGACTATGCTCATGCAGAGTATCGATTTGTCAAGCGAGTGATGAATTTCCTCCAGCACAAACATCGTGCCGGCAATCGGTGCGTTAAACGCGGCAGCCATACCGGCGCCCGCACCGCAGGAAATCATACGCAGCTCGGTGGTTTTATCGGACTTCGTTGCCTTTGCAACGCCCTTTGCCGCCATACCGCCGAGTTGAACGGACGGACCCTCTCTGCCTAGCGACAGACCGCTGAAAACGGACACAGTGCCGCCGATAAATTTTGCAATAATTACGCGCCACCAGTTGAGCGAAAAATGCCCGCGTATTTCGCCCGAAGTCTGCGGAATGCCCGAGCCTGCGGCGTCCGGCTCCCACTTGATAATGCAGCTCACAAGCACGCCGAAAACGCACAGCAGCGCAAGCCACATCGCGATTTTAACAGGTTCGCTCTTGACAAAATCGAGCGTTTTCATCAGCCCTTTTTCCGCATACATCAGTGCAAAACGGTAACCCACGCAAACAAGACCTGAAGCAACTCCGACTTCAAGTCCGCGAATAATCAGATATATGCTCTCGCTCTTGCGAAAGCCGACTTTTCTTATAGTAGTTTTTTCCTGATTGCGCATAGTTAAAGTTTAGCACAAAGCGCATAGTATTTCAAGTGTGAGTCTTATGACACAATCTGATTATTCGGAAAATTAAAAACGCTTCCGTGTGGAAGCGTTTTTGTGTATTAAAGATAATTCATCGGGTTAACTCTTGTACCGTTGATACGCACCTCAAAGTGGCTGTGAGGACCGGTTGAGTTGCCGGTTGAACCGCTGTGCGCGATAACCTGTCCTTTCTTTACGTGCTGACCGACGCTTACAAGAAGCTCGGAATTATGTGCGTAAAGAGTGGAAAGTCCGTTTCCGTGGTCAATAATTATGTAATGACCGTAGCTGTAGTACAGTGCCTTAACAAGAATTACCGTGCCGTTTGCAGCTGCATATACGTTGCTGCCTGTCGGAACAGGGAAGTCGATACCGCCGTGGTAACGTCCGCTTGAGTAGTTCGGGAATCCTGCGGAGATTGATCTGCCGTCTGTAGGATATCCAAGCTCGCCGCTGTGTTCACCGCTGCCGACGCTGCCTGCGATTTCGCCTGTGCCTACCGAACTTCCGCTGCTGCTCTGCGATGCTCTTGCAATTGCCGCCTGAATTTCAGCTTCAACTTTTGCAAGCCTTGCCTGATCCTCATCGATTGCTTCAAGGTAATCGTCAGACGTTTTGCTCAGCTCGGCGATTGCCTGATTAAGTGTGCCGATTTCAGATTTAAGCGATGCTTTTTCTTCGGTTACAGTTGCGATATTGTTATCAAGAGCAGCTTTGTCTGTGTCAAGCTTTTTCTTTTGCTTGTTGAGTTTGACACGCGCTTTTTCAAGCTCAGCCTTTTTCTTTTCAATAAGGCTCATCTGCTTCATAAGCATATCAAGCGTGTTGTTGTCCTTCTTGGCAACAGACTTGATCATTTCCGATCTTGTGAGGATGGAGCTGATGTCGCTGCTTGTAATAATTACTTCAATATTGTTTACACTGCCGGACACATACATTGCGCGCAGACGCTGACAGTATTCTTCATATGTCTTGTCAAATTCTGCCTGCAGTCTGTCGATTTCTTTCTGAGTTCTGTCAATTTCTTCCTCAGTCTTTTCGATGCTGCCCTGAACTTTGTCAATATCTTCCTGAAGCGCTTTAGCCTCAGCCTCAAGAACGTTGATTTTGTCCTGCTTTAACTTTACTTTTCTGTCAAGCTGCTCAACGTATGCCTGAGTTTTCTTTTTCTTCTTTTCGAGTTTGTCAACCTTTTCCTGTGCTTCGTCAATCTGTGCCTGAATTTTCTCTTTTTTCTCGTTCAGCTTTGCAGTATTATCAGTTGCGTAAGCAGTTGAGCCGAGTGCACCGAGAGTGGTGAAAACCAGGCAAATGCACAGGAAAAATGAAAGGAGTTTTGAAGTTTTGTTAGATCTCACTGATCTCACTTCCTTCCTTATTCAAATATCTTCTCATTGTAATTACGGAGCCGCCTACACCGCTCAGAATACCGATTCCGATAAAGATTCCGAGCATCGGAAGTGCGTAGTCGATAAACGGAATTGCGGTAAGTGAAAGACCCTTAAGAATATCCTGGAACAGATAAACCGCGAGTTCATACACGCCCCAGACAGCGCCGAGTGACAGCGCACCTGAAATTATGCCGAGCACACAGCCTTCAACAACGAATGGCAATCTTACAAATGAGTTTGTAGCACCGACTGATTTCATAATGCTGATTTCGAGGCGGCGTGAGTATACCGTAAGCTTGATTGTGTTGGCAATAATGAACAGCGAGATTGCAAACAGTACGGAGATGATTACAATTGAAATAATGCTTACCGCACGGCTTACCGTGTCAATCTTACGTGCAAGTTCGTTGTTTTCTCTGACTGTGATATGGTCGATTTTCTTTATTTCTTTAACGGTGTCGTTAAACCCGCTGAGCTCCTTAACGGTGATTTTGTATGCGTCGGGGAGCGGGATTTCGTCGCTGACGGTTGTAAAGAATTCAGCCTGTGCCTTTTCCATAGTTTTAAGCTGTGCTTTCCAGGCGGATTCTTTGCTTACAAATTCAACGCTCTCAATGTTATTGAGGCTTTTAAGCTGATTGCCGATTTCCTTAACGCCGTCTTCGGTAACAAGAACATTGCCGTCCTTGTCCTTATCTTCGATGTAAACCATGATTACGTTTTCGTTTTCAATACGTTCAACAAGCGAGTTGATGTTAAGGAATATCATTGCGGTGGAACCGATGATTACGAGGCAGGAGAGCAGTACGCAGATAGATGCAACAGACATCATTCTGTTTGACCATGTGTTGTGAAAGCCCTCTTTAATAAGGTATTTTAAACTTGTAAAGGTCATTACTCTTCACCTCCGTCTTCATTTTCAGAGGATATTTCGGCAGTTTCCTCTACGGTATCTTCTGCTGTTTCTTCAGCAGCTTCAACTGTCTCAGCTGTTTCTTCCGCTACAGTTTCTTCTGCAGGGGATTCGGACTCGCTTTCATCACCTTCAGCCTCGTCGATGTTGTTAGCCATCTCCTCGAGGTTGTCGTAGATTTCACTAACGTTGTCCTGCTTAACATCCTCTTCATAATAGAACATATCGGTGATTTTTTCCTGCTCCTGCGACTTGAACTTGGCAAATGTCGGGTCAGGAGTATCGGATACAACGGCGCCGTTCTGAATAACGATAACACGTCTCTGGAATGAGCGTACAAGCTCATGCTCGTGCGTTACCATAACAACAGTGGTGCCGGAGTTATTGATTTTTGTAAGAAGATCAACAATCTCGTGGCTCATCTCCGGGTCAACGTTACCGGTAGGCTCGTCCGCAATAATAAGATCGGGATTGTTAACAAGCGCTCTTGCAAGCGACACACGCTGTGCCTCACCGCCTGAAAGCTCGTTAGGCATTGAACGCGCCTTTTTTGAAAGACCAACAAGGTTAAGAATGTAGGGAACGCGCTTTCTGATTTCAGCTTCCTTTGCGCCGATAACTCGCATTGCAAACGCAACGTTATCGTAAACTGTCATCTTAGGGATGATTCTGAAGTCCTGGAAAACTATGCCCATAGTTCTTCTGTAATACGGAACTTTACGTTTTTTAAGCGTTGAAGATGAGTAACCGTTAACGATAACTTCGCCTTCAGTCGGCTTCTCTTCGTGCATAATAAGCTTTAAAAATGTGCTTTTTCCGGCACCGGACGCACCAACTACGAATACGAATTCGCCGTCCTCAATCTTGATGTTAACACTGTCAAGTGCCTTTGTGCCGTTACTGTCATAAACTTTTGTGACATCTTTAAATTCTATCACGGCTTTTTCTCCTAACTAATAGTATTTTTACCGAAAGACGCACTTAAATAAGGGCAGACTTCCATTTATACAAAACATACTATACACCTGTTTTTATCAACTTTCAAGTCTTTTGTGTTATTTTTTTGTAAATTTTGTAACTTTTTTGTAAATCTGACAACACAGCAATGTAAACGCTTTTTAAAAATCGGTCAAAATGTGCAAATTATTAAGTTGAAAATAATCTTTTCTTTATATTATGTTAATTGACTTTAATATTTTATAAGAGTATAATATTCTAACAATGTTGAAGTTGGAGCAGAATATGGATATTAAAATCTCACCGTCAATTTTATCAAGCGACTATGCAAATCTTGAAAAGGAACTCGGCAGAATCAGCAATGCCGATATGGTTCATATTGATGTAATGGACGGGCATTTTGTGCCAAATATTACAATCGGTATGCCTGTTATCAAAGCGCTTAAAAAGGTGTGCGATATTCCGTTTGATGTGCATCTTATGATCAGCGATCCGTATGACTATGTTGACGCGTTTGCAAAGGCGGGCGCTGATATTATCTGCTTCCATATCGAGAGTGAAAGCAATATTGCCGCTACGATTGACAGGATTCTGTATCTCGGCAAAAAAGCGGCAATCGCAATCAAGCCCGATACGCCTGTTGATGAGGTTCTGCCTTATCTTGACAAGCTCTCTATGGTGCTTGTTATGACGGTTGAGCCGGGCTTCGGCGGCCAGAGCTTTATGGAGCGTGTTCTGCCTAAGATTCAGGCAATACGCGAAAAGCGCAGCGATATTGATATTGAAGTTGACGGCGGCGTAGACTTTTCTACAGTGGCGCTTGCCGCACAGGCGGGCGCAAATGTGTTTGTTGCAGGCTCCGCAGTGTTCGGAAGTGAAAATCCCGTTGATGCAATTGACACGCTGAAAAACAATGCATATTCTGTGATGTCTGATTGATTTATATATGAAGAAGAACAAGAGATTTTACGACAACAAAGAGCGAGATCAGAAGTGGACCGAGCCTGAAAAGGGCAGGAAAATTGATTTTGCCGACAAGTACATAAAAAAAGGCGCCTCTTCTGACAAGTTCGACTACAAACGGCCAAAACGCAAGGGCTATTCATCCGAAGCGGAGACGCGCAACAAAACAAGGCTCAAGCGCATTATCGCGGTTGTGTGTGCCATTGTGCTCGTTGCAGTCGGTTACATCGGTATGGATGTTTACATCACACGCCACGCAGAGCCCGCGCTGCATCTGTCATCAGATAAAGAGGAGACCGGGGTTCTGTCAAACATACCTGTTGAGTTTTCTGCAGAACTGTCTGAGGGTATTGGACTTGACGATTCCGTTATGCTCTCGGCTGTTATGAATGACACTCAGAAGAAGGGTTTTAACGCGGTTGCGTTTGAGGCAAAGCGCGAGAACGGCACAGTCGGTTACAAATCGGGACTCGCCTCCGTCGATGCGTTTGCAGCAATCAGCTTTGCGTCTGAAAAACCGCAGCAGTCTGTTAAAGCGTTACTTTCAAATGACATACTGCCTGTAGCAGTTATTCACTGCTATAAGGATAATGTTGTGCCTGCACAGGCGAGCGGCGCGGCGATTATGAACGGCTCAAAGCTATACGAGGATGAGGACGGCAACAACTACCTTAATCCAAACAGCGATTTTGCCTACAACTATATTAAAGATATTATCACCGAACTTAACACTTACGGAGTTACTGTGTTTGTGCTCGACAGCTGCGATTTGCCTGATGAAATCAGCAAAAAGTATAACGACGGATTTGAGACTATCGCCAAGCGTCTTTACGGTGATATTGATACCAATGTCAAGTTGCTTGAAGCGGTTGACGTTAATGTTATGAGCGGAGACACCGGGAACGAAATTAAGGCGCTCAAAAAGCTTAACCGCCACAAAGTTTATTTTGTCAACACTGATATTAAGAGTGCAAAAGTGCGCAAATCACTTGAAAAAAAGAAGATTACAACTTATATTATTAATAATGTTTAGAGGATTATAATTGAAAAAAGCAGTTTCAGCTATATTTCTGTGTCTCGTTTTTTTGATCTTGCTGTTACCGTTTTCGGCAGCAGCTGCTGTAACCGAGACGCCGCAACTGAAGAATATATCATTTAAAAATGCTGTTGTAACCGAGAAGTTTTCACCTTCAAAGCACAGGTATTCACTTATACTTGATAATGAGGCGGTTACGCCGACTCTTGATTCGTATGATGTTGAAGGCGACGCAAATCTTTTTGTCAACTATGTGTACGATAACGCGCGCCATCAGACGGGCGTTAAGGTTACACTGGAGTTTGAAAACGGCTCGCTAATTTACGACTTTGCATATCAGAATGTTCAGTTTAAAAACCAGAGCAGCAATAACTATTTAAAGAGTGTTATGTGTAATCTCGGCGTGGTTTATCCTGAAATTAACGAGGACACAAGCGATTACATCATATATATACCGAAGGATCTGACCGTGCTTGATATGTCTGCGGCAACAAGTGACATAGGCGCGTACTGCGATGTTCCTACGCAGATTCTGTTAACCTCAGAGCAGGAACTCGATATTCCGCTTGTTGTTACCGCCTCAAACGGCGACAAAAGGGTTTACAGCTTCTCAGTAAAACGCACCGATAAGTCAAGCAAGTATTTTACGGACGCAATTGCACAGAGTAAAACCGAAAAGCTTGTAAAAAATGAGATGCTGTATCAGCGTCCCGAGTTTATGATTATTATTTTCGGCACGGTTGCCGTATTTGTTCTGCTGTATGTTCTTGTGAACGTAGGTAAACGCTACACTATTGAAATCGGCGACAGCGACGAACAGGAATTCTTCACTACAACCGAATAACCGAAAAAAGCAACAGCGTAAAATTTTTCCGAAGAGGAGCGACAAGAGAGGGGGTTGAATTGATTATGGAATTTGAATTTGAAGAACTCATTGAACAAATTGAAAAGCATTATGAGAACCGCGAGCTCTCAAAAATCAAAGAGATACTCAGCGAAATCAACCCTGCCGATATTGCGACAATTCTTGAAGAACTGCCGGAAAACCAGAGGCTGCTGTTTTTTCGCCTGCTGTCAAAAGAGGACGCGGCGGATACCTTCGTTGAACTTGACGGTGACACGCAGGAAGCACTGATTCACGGCATTTCGGATACCGAGCTGCGTGAAGTGCTTGATGAGCTTTACCTTGATGATGCTGTTGACATCATTGAGGAGATGCCCGCAACTCTTGTAAAGCGTATTCTTAAGAACACCGACAAGGAAACGCGCAAGGCGATTAACATTCTGCTGAAATATCCGGATGACTCCGCAGGCTCGATGATGACGCCTGAGTTCGTCGATCTTAAAAAAGATATGACCGTTGAGGACGCGTTCAAGCGCATCCGCCGCACAGGTGTGGATAAAGAGACGGTTTACACCTGTTATGTTACCGACGCTTCAAGGCATCTGCTCGGCGTTACCACTGTTAAGGATCTGCTGCTGCACGATTACGATGATATTATCGAAGATTTTATGGAAACCAACGTGATTTATCTTAACACGATGGACGACCAGGAGCTTGCAGCGCAGTACTTTGACAAGTATAACTTCCTCGCGCTTCCCGTTGTGGATATGGAAGAACGACTTGTCGGTATTATCACCATCGACGATGCTCTCGATGTCATCCAGGAGGAGAACACCGAGGATATCCAGAAGATGAACGCTATGCTCCCGACGGAGAAAACGTACCTTAAAACAACTGTGTTTGAAACGTGGAAGAGCCGTTTTCCGTGGCTGCTTCTGCTGATGGTTTCCGCAACATTTACAGGCTCAATCATCACGAGCTTTGAGGACAAGCTCGCAACGCTGACGATCCTCACCGCGTTTATCCCGATGCTTATGGACACGGGCGGTAATTCAGGCGGTCAGGCAAGCGTTACGGTTATCCGTGCTATGAGCCTCGGCGAGGTCGGCTTCCGCGACTACTTCAGAGTTATTTGGAAAGAGGTAAGAGTCGGTCTTTACTGCGGACTTACGCTTGCAGCGGTTAACTTTCTTAAAATCTGGCTTATCGACAGAATGGCGTTCCACAACGACGAAATTACGTTACTCATTGACGTGGCAATCTGCCTGACGCTTGTGGTTGAAATTGTATTTGCCAAGTTCATCGGTGCTTCGCTCCCGATGCTTGCAAAGCGTATCGGTTTCGACCCGGCGGTTATGTCATCGCCGTTTATCACAACAATAGTCGACGCGGTATCACTGCTCGTATTCTTCGGAATTTCATCGGCAGTCATCCCGCAGCTTCATTAGAAAAAGGCTTCCGCTTGGAAGCTTTTTCTGGTTAGCAGTAGGCAGTAAAAAAAGCCCCGCGCGGGGCTTTTTTTACTGCTTGCTCTCGATGAGCTTGCACTTAACTTCAAAAGTTTTTATTGAATTGTTTTGAACTCTTGCGATTGTGAGCGTTACTGTGTCGCCGGGCTTGGAATCCGCAAGCTTTGACGTCATAATGTCGGTTGATGTCATCGTTTTGCCGTCAACCGCAACGATCATATCGTACTGTTTGATGTCCTTGTTTTTAAGGTCGCTGTCGTTTTCTATGTTCTGAATAACCATTGTGCCGTTAGCGTCCTTGTAGCCCTCTTTTGCGAGCGCCTGCAGAATGCTGTCTGCACTGTTGTAAGCAGAAAGTGAGTTGTACTCAACTCCTATTTTTGCCCTGCCTGCAACGTAGCCGTTTTTGATGAGCGAATTCGCTGTCTTAACTGCTGTGTTGCTCGGTACTGCAAAGCCCATACCTTCGTATTCAGTTGAAGCGATTTTTGATGAGTTGATACCGATTACCTGTCCCTGCATATTGAACAGTGCGCCGCCCGAGTTTCCCGGGTTTATAGGTGCGTCAACCTGAATACACTCGTTTTTGTAACCGATAGATGACTGAACAGGTGCAGCGAGCGCTGAAACGATACCCTGTGTTACGCTGTTCTTGAACTCAAGACCGCCGGGGCAGCCGATTGCCACACAGCTCTGACCGAGCTCAATATCTTCGCTGTTGCCAAATTTCGCAACTTTGAGTCCCGTTGCCTTAATAGCAAGAACGCCGATATCTGTCTGGCTATCGTATCCAACCATTGTAGCGTCATATTCTTTGTCGTTTTCGAGTGTTACTTTAAATGAACTTCCATCCTCAATAACGTGGGCACAGGTCATAATATAAGTTGTGCCGTTTTCTTCAGCCATGATAACACCTGAGCCTTCGCCTGCAGCCTGCTTACCGCTGCTGCTGTTGCTGTTATCGCCGTAATTGTAGAAATTGTAGTAGTCAGTCTGATTAGCGTAAACTGTGATACCGACACATGAATCGATGCTGTTTTTAACAACGCCTACAGCAGTAAGATTGCCGTCATTATCTTTTTCGGGATTCGAGTTGCTGTCCTCAACTTCGGCTTCGACATTACCTTTTCCTGGATTCTTGCTGTCCTCGCTGTTGCCGCTGTCGGATGCAGATGTTGTAGGCTCATCCATATTGTCGCCGACTTTGCCTGAGAGGCTTGCAACCACGCCGAATGCCGCCATTGCAAAGCAGAGAATGCCGATAATAACTATTACGATAACCGCCTTGCTCTTTTTCTTTTTAGGTTTCGGCATTACAGGCTGCATTCCCTGAGCCATCTGCGGTTGCACCGGCGGAGCAACGGGACGCTGCGCATTGAAATAGTCAACGTTACTTTGCTGCGCGTGCTGATGCATCTGCTGAGACGGAGCGTATCCGCTTGTCTTTGGCGGTATCGGCTGATACGGATTTGCCGTATTCGGTGTATTAGCCGTACGGAAAGCACTGCTTTTATTTTCAGCTTTTACTTCGCTGTCAGTGTTGTCTGACGGGGTTGTGCTACCGGACGGGTTAGTATTGCCGTTAATTAAATCTTTCATATAATCGTCCATATAAATGTCTCCTTTGCTGTTTGTTTGCAGTAATTATATGGTAATAATATTAAATAAAGGTTAAAGAATCTTATTCTTTTGGTAAAGTAAATATGAATTCTGCCGTAGAAGATGAGTTTGACTGCGCACGGATTTTGCCGCCGTTCATCTCTACCATCATTTTTACGATATAAAGTCCGAGTCCTGCGCCGCTTGCGTCGAGCGAACGCGATTTGTCTACTTTATAGAAACGCTCAAACAGGTGCGGCAGTTCGTATGACTTAATACCTTCACCGCTGTTCTTGATTGTAATCTGTACTTTTTCATCAAGCTCGGTAATGTCAACGCCGATATATCCGCCGATATTTGTGAACTTAACCGCGTTGTCAAACAGATTGTAAATAACCTGATAAATCATATCAGGATCGGCGTGAACGCGATGCGGTTTCATATGATCAAGACCGAGTATCTCGACGTGTTTTGTCTCAATTTTTTGTTCAAATGTCAGCAATATCTGCACGATCTGGTCAGAGATGTTGTAGTTCTTCGGATTCATTTCAAAATCGCCGGATTCCATCTTGCTCATATTCAGCATTGCCACTACAAGTCTGGACAGCCTTCGCACTTCGTCAGATACTAACTTGAGGTAGTAATCCTGCTTTTCGCGCGGGATTGTGCCGTCAAGTATGCCGTCAATGAAGCCTGCAATAGACGTCATCGGAGTCTTGAGCTCGTGCGATACATTCGCCACAAACGAACGGCGTGAGCTTTCAAGTTTATCAAGTGCGTCAGCCATATCGTTAAATGCAGTGCCGAGGTCGGCAAGCTCATCATTACCGCTTACGTTAACACGGTAAGAAAAATCACCGACTGCAAATCTGTTCGCTGCAATGCTCATCTGCTGAAGGGGAGTAACCATCCTCTTTGTCAGCATCCATATCATTATGAAGCCTACGCCCATACAAATCAGCGCGACCATTGTAAACATCCTGATAATCGCCGAAACAATCTGCGCGGTGCCGTTTTCTACTATCGCAAAAACGGTACCGATAATCTCGCCCTGAGCATCGTTGGTCTTAGGAAGCGCCCTTATAGCCGTACCGACAACATAGCAGCTTTTGCCTTCAATTGTAGTGGTGGTGACCGATGTGTCGCCTTCACTTTCGTATACGCTCTGAATCAACAGGTCGCTCATTGTAATCTGGTGATCCTCGCAAACAAGCGTCTTTGTCTGGCGCGGAATGCTGCCTATCTGATCTTTACACATTATTATGTTTCCGGAAGTATCACATACAAAAATATCCGAATCAATACAGCGCGACACGACATTCAGTGAGTTGCATATACTTGCTTTTTCGGCGGTGTAGGACGAATTCATATCGTTTGCAATAAGATTCCTTGAGATAATGTCGGCAAGTTCCTGAGTGTTTTCCTTCAAAAGATTAGTCTTCTCATTAACGGAATAATTATCCACAAGGAAAATCAGCGAAGTGCCGAGAGCAACAAATGTTACAAGGAAAATTGATGCAAACAGTATGAAATAAGTTACATAAATATTGCCTCTTGCTTTTTTGTTTTCACTGTTACCCATATTTTTCTAATTGTATGGGAGGGTTTTCACCCTCCCGTCTTTTACTCTTTGGATTTTATTATCCGTACACAGAATACGGATCAGTCCTTTGTTTCAAATTTATAGCCTACGCCCCAAACGGTGCGGAGTTCCCACTTGTCCGATACGCCCTCGAGCTTTTCGCGCAGGCGCTTAACGTGTACGTCAACGGTTCTGCTGTCGCCGTAGTAGTCAAATCCCCATACCTCGTCAAGCAGCTGATCGCGGGTGTAAACCCTGTTCGGGTTAGATGCAAAGTGGTAGATAAGCTCCAGCTCTTTAGGCGGAGTGTCAACCGGCACACCGTCAACCTTCATCTCGTAATTTGTAATGTTGATTTCGAGCTTGTCGTAGATAACGGTTTTCTTTTCATTCGACTCGCCTTCGCCGGTGTCTTTTGTACGGCGAAGCACTGCTTTAACGCGTGCCATAACCTCTTTTGCGTCGAACGGCTTAACAACATAGTCGTCAGCGCCGAGTTCAAGACCGAGCACCTTGTCAAAGGTCTCGCCCTTAGCGGTCAGCATAATAATCGGTGCGGATGATGTCTTGCGGATCTCTCTGCAAACCTGCCAGCCGTCCATCTTCGGAAGCATAATATCAAGCAGCACAAGGTCAGGAGTCTTTGCGTGGAAAGTGTCCACAGCCTCCTGTCCGTCATGTGCTGTAAATACAATATAACCGTCGTTTTCAAGATAAAGCTTTAACAGCTCGCTGATGTTGAGATCGTCGTCAACAACAAGAATTTTATCTGCCATAATATTCCTCCTGTGTTATATACTAATTGAATTTATATCATTTATTTTTGTTCACATTTTTAAAGGCGGGTAAACAATATATAAATATTGTGAATAGATTTTTACCAATCCTTACCCTGTTTCATTGACGCTTCGACATAGTCTACAAACTGTTTTGCGCATCTCGGTGAGCGTCCGCCACGGCGTCTTGCCCAGTTTTCAGCCTCGCGCAGAAGCTTGTCTGTGTCAAAGTCAATGCCTCGGTCACGGGCAATCTGCTCTGTAATATCAAGGTATTCCGCTTTGTCGGGATTCATAAACGTGATAGTCAGACCGAAGCGGTCGGAGAGTGAAAGTTCCTCCTGCATCGTGTCGCTACGATGTATATCGTGCTCGCGGTCGTACTGATTTTCCTTGATTAAATGGCGCCTGTTAGACGTTGCGTAAATCAGTGTGTTGCTCTGTCTGCCTGAAAGTGAGCCTTCAAGTGCAGCCTTGAGTTCGCCGAAAGAATCATCGTGCGAGTCAAAGCTCAGATCATCGATGAAAATAATGAATTTCATCGGGCTGCCTGTAATGCGTTCGCGTATCTGTGTGAGCTCGCTTATATCGGCTTTTGCAATTTCTATCATACGCAGTCCGCGGTATTTGTATGCATTCAGAACGGCGTGAACGGTTGAGCTTTTGCCGGTGCCTCTGTCGCCGTAAAGCAGAATGTTGTTTGCCGGCAGACCGTCGAGGAACGCCTCGGTGTTTTCAAGTACCTGTTCGCGCTGACGCTGATAGTTTTTTAGCTCGGTAAGCTCAATCGGGTCTGTGCTTGTGATCGGCATAAGTTCGCCGCCGTGCCAGACAAATGCGCTGTGCATGGTGTAAACGCCGTAGCCGTTGATTTCGTGGTATTCGATGATTTCGTCAATATGCTCCGCCCAGTCGGAATCAAGCGGATCTCTCGCAGTGCCGACTTCCCAATGGGGCAGGGTAAGCAGCACCTTTTCAGCCTCGCCGTAGGTTCCGTCTATAATTTCGTCTGCGCTGATTTTTGAAATCGCCTCAAGCTTTTTAAGGTCGCTCTTAACACCGGACATAATTGCGTCGCTGAGACCCTCTGCTTCATATGCAGCGGCAGCCTTAGTAAACACGTTGTCATCTGTAAGTACGAATTTTGAAATATAATCGCCAAGAGATTTCTGCCGACTCAGCTTCCTGAAAAAACTGCTGTACAGTTTCGGTGCATTTTCGCTGCCGATACCGTCAAGCAGATCACGCAGCGACATAATAAGATCATCGTCGCCGACATTGTACACGCATACGGAATCAATATAATATTTATATTCTTCAAGTCTATCCATAACGTATTACCTCATAATGATTTTACCCTATTTGTTAACAATTTACAAGTGGGTTATTGTAAATAATAACTAAAAATAGTAAAAATATTCAATTACAATCATTAAATTTTTTATATTTTGTTACAAATAACACTTGCATAAACGCGCTTATTAAACTATAATATATACCGCTAACACAAAAAGTGCTAACTAAAACTATATTATTTGGAGGAAAATATTATGGCAGATGCTAAAATTTTCTACGAATCAGACTGTAACCTTTCCGTACTTGACGGCAAGACTGTTGCTATCATCGGCTTCGGCTCACAGGGTCACGCACACGCACTCAATCTTCACGAAAGCGGCGTTAACGTAATCGTTGGTCTTTACGAAGGCTCAAAGTCATGGGCTCACGTTGAGTCACTCGGACTTAAGGTTATGACAACTGCTGACGCAGTTAAGGCTGCAGACGTTATTATGATTCTCACACCTGATGAGAAGCAGGCTGCAATCTACAAGAACGATGTTGCTCCTAACCTCACAGAGGGCAAGGCACTTGCTTTTGCACACGGCTTCAACATCCACTTCAAGCAGATTGTACCTCCGTCAAATGTTGACGTATTTATGATCGCTCCTAAGGCACCCGGCCACACTGTACGTTCAGAGTACAAAGAGGGCAAGGGCACACCTTGTCTTGTTGAAAAGACCGGACATCCTTGTCAGTTCCCTGTCGCAGTTCCACAAAGGCTTAT
>CAYZPT010000030.1:0-16256 GCA_964480285.1 uncultured Bacteroides sp. | reverse complement strand
CAAAACTGAGCGACGGTTCTGTCGGAATTGAAGATCTCATCGTCATTGCACACAAAAGCGGAATCGATACTATTGCCATAACAGACCACGACTGCATCGCTGGCACTGTTCGCGGACAGGTTATCGGCAAGCGTTACGGGGTTACGGTAATTCCGGGCGTTGAACTTTCCGCCTTTGACAGTGACGCAGGCAAGAATGTCCACATTCTGGCGTATCTGTCAGACGCACCGGACAGACTTGAAGGTATGTGCAAGCGCACTTCGGTTGCACGTAAACGCGCAGGTCAGATTATGATGCTCAAAGTTGCAGCGCGTTTTCCGATTACGAGTGATTTTATTATTTCTCACGCAAGCGGTTCCACCAACCTGTACAGGCAGCACATTATGCACGCTCTGATGGACGCAGGCTACACCGACGAAATCTTTGGCGATTTATTCCACACACTGTTCTCCGAGGACAGCGAGTCAAATGTGCTTGCACCGACAAAATATCCCACGGTACAGGAGGTTATTGACGAGGTGCACAACGCAGGCGGAATTGCAGTGCTTGCTTATCCCGCAAAGTTTGACAATTTTGACGAGATTGAAAGCTATGTTGAAATGGGACTTGACGGCGTTGAAGTCTGGTCTCCGTACAATTCGGAAGAACAGGTTAAAATGCTGACCGCTCTGTGCAAAAAGAATAAATTGCTTATGACCGGCGGCTCGGATTTCCACGGTATATACGGCGAACACACCGTTACGGTAGGTTCATTCACCACGCCGCAGGAGCATCTGGACAAGCTGCTCGGCTACAAGGCGAAAAAGAAAAGAGCTGCGCGCCGCAAAGAGCGCGAAGCCGCTAAACAGGAAGCTTAATTTAATACTGAAAATGTTAAAGCACCCGCAACCGCGAGTGCTTTGTTTTTTACAATTATTTTGCCGTCCAGGTTTCTTTGACAATACCATTATAGTAATACCGAATAATAAAGGCATTCATTTTTTTAGCTGATTTCTTTTCAAGAACTATATCGCAATCAACACCTGAATTGTCAAATATAAGTGCAAGATTCTTCTTTTCAATACTCAGATTCAGTTCCCCTGAAGGACTGTAACCGGAACAGTTAACTGATGCATACTGACTATACGAGCCATATGAATACTTCTCTTTAATAGAGATTTTTGTAAACTTATATCCCTGGTCTTTATAATACTTGTTTAAATACGGTGAATACCATGAAGTGTTGACAAAGTTATTAATAAAACTTCTGTTATTAATATCAAGTCCGGAATTCTTTGTAAGAACATCGTTAAATCCGTCTGATCTGTGTACTGTCAACAAACCGGAGTCACTGTAGCACTTAATCGTGTATTTTTGTGAAAATACAGTGAATGAAACCCTGTTTCCGCTGAGTTTTTTATAGCTTAAAGTTTTCTTTCCCTGATAGCAATCGTCAACAGTAACTTTACCCTTACCGTTAAACGAGAACTTTCGGTATCCGTCACCACAGCAGAGATAGCTGTAAAAGCCTACCCAATTACCTTTAAGCTTTTTGTCAACATTGAGCCTGTTTACGGTTTTTGCCTTAATTACGTTGGTATATTTACTTGCCTTTTTGCCTTTTTTGTATGCACGAACGCGGAAGTAATAAACCTTCTTTGCTTTGAGCTTCTTTATTGTGGCAACGTTGCTCTTGACGTTGACTTTTTTTGATTTCTTAAAATTCTTGTACGCACTGTATTGAACAGTATACTTTACGCCTTTGACTTTGTTCCATTTTACCTTTACGGAACTTGTAGTTGTTGTTACAACTTTAAATCCCTTCGGCGTTGCAAGTCTTGTTGCCGCTGTCGCCGTCATCGGAGCGAGCATACAAAGTGCAAGTACAAGACAAATGATTGACTTTATGACTTTTTTCATATAAACACTCCTGAATTAATCACTTAAGAGTCCAGACTTCTTTCTTGTATGTTATACTGTCATTGGGGTAAATAAACGCATTTGCCTTTTTTGACGATACTTTTTCAATTATTACGACATAATATGTATTGCCAACGTTTACACGTGCCCATGCAATATTGTTTCTTATGGGCAGTAAGTAGCCGTTTTCATTATACTTTGATGAGTTTACGAGTGCATAGAATTCATCATCGAGCCCATCATATCCGTAGTTATCAATGCCGATCTGAACACCGTAGAATTGTTGATTCTTGTTTTTGCAAGCATTCTTAAAATAAGAAGAATTCCAATTAGTATCCACAAAATTCTGCTCGAATTTATCTAACGAATAACCAACGCTTTTTACAGTCTTTATATAAACATACTGATACGAGCCGTTCTTACTCTTTTCGGTAACACCGATCAGATTTGTGCCGGTGTAGCATTTAACTGTGTAAGTTGTACCAAAAGCAGTAAACTTGGCGCTTGTGCCGGATTTCGTGTATTTAACAGTCTTTTTGTAGTTTACTTCATAACCGCCGCCGTAAACGTGAACTGTAACCTTGCCCTTGCCGTTAAATGTCAGTTCGGTGATTTCACCGCCGGAGCCAACGATTGAGCCTACACTTTGCCATGTACCTTTCAGTTTTTTATCAACATTGAGCCGGTTAACTGTTTTTACTTTAATGGTTTTAGTGTACTTACTTGCCTTTCTGCCTTTTTTGTATGCACGAACGCGGAAGTAGTAAAACTTCTTTGACTTTAGCTTCTTTATTGTGGCAACGTTGCTCTTGACGTTGACTTTTTTTGATTTCTTAAAATTCTTGTACGCACTGTATTGAACAGTATACTTTACGCCCTTGACCTTATTCCATTTTACCTTTACGGAACTTGTAGTTGTTGTTACAACTTTAAAGCCCTTCGGCGTTGCAAGTCTTGTTGCCGCTGTCGCCGTCATAGGCGTGAGCATACATACTGCGAGAACACAGCAGATTAATACTTTAATTATGCGTTTCATTTAACAAACTCCTTTGTAACTTTAACAATATTTTCTGCCGAGAGACCGAACTGCTTTAAAAGGTCTTTTGCAGGTCCTGAATGACCGAACTCATCGTTCACACCGATGCGCTTAACGGGTGTCGGGTACTTTTCGGCAAGTGCAGAACAAACAGCCTCGCCGAGACCGCCGATAATATTGTGCTCCTCAACGGTGATAACCTTACCGGTTTTCTTTGCAGATGCGACAATTAAATCCTCGTCAAGCGGCTTGATTGTGGCGATGTTGATAACCTCGGCACTGATGCCCTCAGCCTTAAGCTGCTCTGCGGCGCTGATTGCCTCGGCAACCATAAGACCGTTTGCAACGATTGTAACATCCGTACCCTCGCAGATAACCTCGCCCTTGCCGATTTCAAACTTATAGTTATCATCGTGGAATACCGGCACTGCAAGCCTGCCAAAGCGGAGATAAACCGGTCCGTCGTGATAATAAGCAGCCTTGACTGCCTGGCGCGCCTCAACATCGTCCGCAGGGCAGATAACAACCATGCCGGGGATTGAGCGCATAAGAGCAAAGTCCTCGCAGCACTGGTGACTTGCGCCGTCCTCGCCAACACTGATACCTGCGTGAGTTGCGCCGATTTTAACATTAAGGTGAGGATAACCAATTGAGTTTCGCACCTGCTCAAACGCTCTGCCTGCCGCAAACATTGCGAAGCTCGAAGCAAAAGGCACAAATCCCATTGTTGAAAAGCCCGCAGCAATGCACATCATATCAGCCTCTGCGATACCGCAGTTAATGTGGCGCTCGGGGTACGCTTTTTTGAAAATTCCTGTTTTTGTAGCGGCGGAAAGGTCGGCGTCAAAAACGACAAGTTTGTCCGCGCCCTCGCTGTAAAGCTCCTTGAGCGCGTTACCGTAACTTTCGCGCGTTGCGATATTCTTAACTTCTGCCATATCTTACGCCTCCAGTTCCTTAAGTTTAGCGGTGAGCTCGTCAACCGCGATTTTATATTCTTCGTCGTTCGGTGCCTTGCCGTGCCAGTCAACAGCGTTTTCCATATACGAAACTCCGAGACCTTTAACCGTTTTCATTATAATACCGAATGGCTTGCCCTCGCTCTGATGGAATGATTCAAACGCCCTTTCAAGTTCATCAAAATCGTTGCCGTAAATCACTATAACGTCAAAGCCGAAAGCTCTCATCTTATCGTCGATAGGCTCAGCGCTCATAACTTCCTCGCAAGCGCCGTCAATCTGCAGGCCGTTTGAGTCGATAATCACGCAGAGATTGTCAAGCTTGTACTGAGCGGCAAACATCATTGCCTCCCACACCTGACCTTCCTCAATTTCGCCGTCACCGAGCAGGGTGTAAACATTTATGTCCTTACCCATAAACTTTGCCGCTTTAGCCATACCTGCCGCAACGCTGATGCCCTGGCCAAGCGAGCCTGTGCTCATATCAACACCGGGAACGGTGTTCATATTCGGGTGACCCTGAAGATATGAGCCTATATGACGCAGGGTTTTTAAATCCTCAACAGGGAAAAAGCCCTTGTACGCAAGAGCGCTGTATAGTCCGGGCGCGCAGTGTCCCTTTGAAAGAACGAACCTATCCCTGTCCTCCCACTTAGGATCATCAACCTTATAACGCATTTCACTGCCGTAGAGATAGGCAAAAACATCTGCTGACGACAGCGAGCCGCCCGGATGCCCTGCCTTTGCGGCATGCGTACTTTCAATAATTCCCATACGAATCTGAGTTGCAAAGAGTTGCAGCTCTCTTTTTTTAATACTGTCCATCGGATTCACTCCTTATACTTTGTCTTCTATATTGTAACAAAAAAACAAAAAAAGTTCAATATTAATAACTTTATATTGAAATACTTTGTTAAATATGTTAAAATAAACCATAATATTTTGTAACAGGAGATGTTTTTTATGAAAATTGCTAACGAATATGCTCCGAGTTATGATGTTCAGGGCAATACCGATTTTTCGGTAGAGCAGATTACTGACATCTGTGATAACATCGGACCCCGTAAACCAGGCTCACCCGAGGAGCTAAAGGCGCAGAAGTTTATGCAGGTAACGCTTGATAAGCTCTGCGAAAAGACTGAGATTGAAGATTTTACACTTCACCGTCAGGGATTTATGGGCTTCATTCCGTTCACCGTTTGCATGGGCGTTGCGTCTGTATTTGTAAACTGGTTCGGCAAACCGCTTATCGCGTTTATTATGTGCATTCTTGCATTCGTTCCGCTTCTTCTTGAATTCCTTATGTACAAGGAATTTGACGATTTTCTTTTCCCGAAGCAGACATCACACAACCTCATCGGTACAAAGGCACCGAAGGGCGAGGTTAAGCAGAGAATCCTGCTTGTAGGTCACAGCGACAGCCAGTTTGAATGGCCGATTAACCTGCTGCTCGGCGGCCTTAAAGCTAAGCTTATGGTTGAGGTTCCCGCTGTTGTTGGTCTTGTTATTCAGACAATCTTTGCACTTGTTTGCGCAATCGTGGGCAAGGGCGTCGCTGCAGGCGACATCACAAGCGCAACATGGTTCTTCAAGCTGTTCTTCATCGTAAGTATTATCTTTATACCGTTTGAGATTTCGTTCATCTTCTTCCAGAGCTGGACAAAATCCGTTCCCGGCGCTTCCGACAACCTTTCAGGCTGCTATGTTGGTATCGGCACACTCAAGGCTCTGCGTGAAGCAAACGTTGACCTTGAGCAGACAGAAGTTCGCGTTATCTGCTCCGGTTCAGAGGAAGCAGGTCTTCGCGGTGCAAAGGCATACGCAAAGGCTCACGAAAAAGAGCTTAAGGACATTCCTACAATCTGCATCGGTCTTGACACTTTCAGAGACCTTGAGGATATGGCAGTTTATGACCGCGACCTTTCCGGCACGCTGCAGCACGACTGGGGCGTAAAGAACCTTGTTAAGAACGCTGCTGCTAACTGCGGCTTTGACCTCAAGTTTGAGTCAATTTACATCGGCGCTTGCGACGCTGCTGCATTTGAGCAGAAGGGTATCCCGTCAACAGGCTTTGCCGCTATGGATCCGGCACCGGCTGACTACTACCACACCCGCAAGGATAATCCGGAAAATCTCCGTCCCGAGGCTATCGCTGCCGCAATCGAAATTATGGTTGAGACTGTTTGTATGTACGATAAGGAAGGACTTCCGAAGAAAGCATAAAATGACATAATTAAAAGGCTTGCCACGGCAAGCCTTTTTGTTGCATTATTTAATCAAATCGTTTTCTTTAATGTAGTTAACGACCTCGTCAACGGTGGTGAATGCAAGTGCTACGGTTGTGTCTGCAGCACCGTAGTAGATTGCGATTTTGCCGCTGTCTGCGTCTGCAAGTGCGGAGCACGGGAACACTACGTTTGGCACGTCGCCGACTGTTTCGTAAATCTCGTGCGGCGCGAGCAGGAAGCTGTCCGCCCTGTGCAGAACCTTCCACGGCTCGTCTTTGTCGAGGATTGCTGCGCCCATGCTATAGGTAAAACCGTTACAGCTTGTGAGCACGCCGTGGTAGAACATCAGCCAGCCCTCGTCAATTTCAATCGGTGTAGGACCTGCGCCGATTTTTGTTTTTTCCCAGAACTGCTCGGGCTTCATAACAAATCTGTACTTGCCCCAGTATTCAAGGTCTTTACTGCGCTCGATGAAAATGTCGCCGTAAGGTGTGTGTCCTCTGTCGCACGGGCGAACAAGCAGCATAAATTCTCCGTTTATCTTTTTCGGGAAGAGCACGCCGTTTCTCGCAACGGGATAGGTTGCGTCCTCGAACTGCTCCCACGTCTTAAAGTCCTCGGTTGCCGCAATGCCGATTGTGGTGCCGTTCGGCGTGAGGTTAACCCATGAGAGATAGTACTTGCCTTCGATTTCGCAAAGGCGCGGATCGTAGCCGTTGAAAATCACCTTGTCATCGAGCTCCCAGTGGATAGCGTCCTTGCTGAAGCCGGTAACGATGTTGTGGTATCTCGTCACGTCATCCACGCGGAAAACGCCTGCAAAGCCGTCGCCGTAAGGCACGATTGCAGAGTTGAAAATGCTGTTTGCCTTGTAGAGATTATCCCTTGTGATAATCGGGTTTGCGTCGTATCTCCACACAGGATATCTGTATCCCTCGGGCTTGTCCTGCCACGGGATATTCGGGATAGAATCGCCAATAATTTTTGCCATATTTTTACCTCCTATATTTGCCTGACTGTTAATCAGTTGTTGATTTTTATTTTAACGGTATGTTCGCCTTTCGGAGTTGTGACAGCGATAAGACTTGCACCGCTTTCGTACTGTTCAATTACCTTGTACTTCACGCCGTCTGCAACCTCAAACGGCTTGTGAACGTAAATAATGCTTTCGCCCTTTTTGCTTGCGGTGAAGCTGAGGGTAAAGGTGTCGGTATTTCTGTCGTAGCCGTAGCTCTTAATATCGCCTGCAACGGCAACGGGATGCGTCCTGCTGAGCATTTCCATAAGCGGCGCGTCAAGGTCGTCACCGTGGTAATCCCAGTACATCTGACCCCACTGCATCTCGTCAAAGAAGTCAAGCAGCTCGTTTGCGTGGCCGAACCACGAGGTATCGGTGTTGTCGCTGCAGCCGCCCCATTCGCCGACGATTACGGGAACGTCAAGGCGGAGCTGCGTTCTGCGCATTTCGCCGAAGAACGCCTTTACGCGGCTTGAGTTTGCGTACTGATAAAGCGGCGTGTCAACCGAAAAGTCATACGCGTGCGGACCGAAGCACTGATTCTCCTCGCGCTTGCCGTTAACGCTGATGGGCGAAGCGGACTGCTTAACGCCGCTGTTGCATATGTAGCTCTGCTCCATCATAACGATGCCGTTTGGCGTAACCTCGCGGATTGCGGCAGTAGTTTTGTTGAGGAACGGCGTATATTTTTCCTGGTCGAACTGCTGTTCAACCTTGTCTATGCGGTAAACCGCGTCGCGGATAATATCGCCACCGATGCAGTCGAGCATATTGCGTGTGTCGCGCTTAAGTGCGGACTTAATGAGCTTTGCCCTGTCAACCTTTTTGCTGAATGCAACCGTTTTTGCAACGCCGCCGACGAGCCTTAACATCATCTTGTTGCTGTATGAACCCGGGAACGGCTCGTTCATAAGGTCATATCCAAAGAGCGCAGGGCTGTCGCCGTAGCGCTTTGCGAGCATCTGCCACAGGTCGCAGTATCTGTCCTGCAAACCTTTGCCGGCAACAGGCGTATTGTTCCAGAAATTGTCAAATTCTTTTCTTACCCACTTGCCGAAGAAGTAGCCGTCAGCCCAGACGAAAATCGGCATTCTCGGCTTTGCGCCGTCGGTGATAGCAGCCCAGGACGGTGCGCCGTCACCAACGCAACCGCCGTCATTCTGCGAATACAAATCCTGATGCATATCAAGCAGAATGTAAACGCCGTATTTTTCCGCAAGGGCAAAAATATCGTCAATTGATTTGAGATAACTCTCGTTGTATTTGCCCATTTCAGGCTCAAGGTTCTGCCACGTAATCGCAAGGCGGATGATGTCAAAGCCGCGGGCTCTGTATTTTTTGAAAAATTCCTCGTCAAGATTGTAGCGAAACTCGGTGCAGTTGACAAGCTTGTCATCGATATTCATACCGTTGAACAGCCTCGTCCTGCCTTTTGTGTCAACAAACCGCAGTTTGCTTGTTTTGATTTTTTCCATAATTTACTCCTCAATAAAAAAACAGTTCGTACACCTTGATTATATACGAACTGTTTTATTAATTCAATGAATTTTTTATTAATTATATTTGATTTTGAAAAGCCTTGCGCCGTGCGGTGCAACTGTTGCAACAAGGGTGTTTTGCACGCTGCCGAGGTCTGCCTTTTGCCAGATGTCGTAAACGGAACATTCGCCGTCAAGAGGCATTGTGACTTCCTGCTCCTTATCGCCGGTGTTAAACAGCGCGGCATAGCTGCAGCCCTCGCCGTCGGACGCCCAGATAACTTTGTCGCCGTTGCGGCAGAGCTCGCGTGCATTTCGGGAGTTCTGATTCATATTCATATACTCACTGTTTGTGAGGAGCGAGAGAGTAAAGTCGTCGTTTTCGGGCAAATTGCCGCCAATCATCAAGGGACTCCTGAAAATGCCCCACAGCGTCATAAGCGTGTAATGCTCGGGTACAGTAAACTGGCTCATACGGTTGTTTGCGCCGTAATAGGTGCTGTTTTTTGCAATCCTGCCAATCGGCAGCATATCGCAGTCGGGGAAGTTGCCGGGCGCAGTCACGCCCTCCCACTCTTTGCACCTGTCAAACATATCGTAGAGCTTATCCCACACGTCCCAGAAATCGCCTGTAAGCCGCCACATATTGGCGTTGGCGCAGAGGTGATCTGCCTTATCGCGCAAAGCGGGACCCGGCGAGAGCGACAGCACAATCTCCCTGCCGCAGTTATCTATCGCTTTGCGAAGCATTTCAATCTCATAATCAGCACTGTAAGGATTATCCCATTTGCGGAATTCAGTAACGCAGATGTCGTCGCACTTGATAAAATCAACGCCCCACTCGGAGTACATATTTATAATGGAGTTGTAGTATTTCTGCGCCGCGTCACAGTTTTTAACGCCGTACATATCGGTATTCCACGAGCAGACGGAAAAATGGTGAGCAATTTCTCGGCAGGTTGAATTGCTGCCGAAAATCGGACAATTCTGCGCCACTGCCTGACGCGGCACGCCGCGCATAATGTGAATGCCGAACTTCAAACCGAGCGAGTGCACATACTCTGCAAGAGTGGTGAATCCCCTGCCGTCCGCCGCACTCGGGAAGCGGTTTACAGCCGGCATAAGCCTGCCGTACTCGTCCATCTCAAGCTCGGTGAAATTATTGTAATCGTTGCTGTACGCCTTCGGCTCGTACCACTGAATGTCGCATACAACATATTCCCAGCCGTAAGGCTTGAGGTCCTTTGCCATATAGTCCGCATTTTCGCGGATTTGCTGTTCCGTTACAGCCGCGCCGAAGCAATCCCAGCTGTTCCAGCCGAGCGGCGGCTTTACCGCCCATTTTTTAAAATCCTGCATAATTTTACTCCCGTATGTTTTATGCTTTCAGTGTAGCACAAAACAGCGCAAAAGTCCATTCTTTTATGATGCGGCGAGTGCATCCTCATCTGATTCGGCAGTTACTTTGTTCAGCCGCTCTGCAAGCCTGTAGCCTGCGGCTGCACACGGTATGGGGTTGAATATCGGCAGAGTATCGTTAACGCTGATAACGGTGTCAAACCGCGTCATTTCTTCCTCAATGCTCTCCGTTGTAAACAGTATAACCTTAGCGCCTAGGGTCTGCAGGCGGCTCATATGCAACTCGCAGAAAAGTCCCCTGTCCTTTGACGTTTCAAAGACGAGCACCGCCGCGTCCATAAGCAAGTCGGAAGGGTAATTGACAAGTTCTGTTAGCGGCACAGCGGTGCACTCTTTTTTGGCAACGCGGCGGATTTTATCCGCCGTTTCAAGCGCTGCAGGAAAGTCCGTTGAATTGGCACAGGTGTAGATTTGCCTGCACTGCAAAACAGCATTTACCGCCGCAGCGTATGCGGTGTTGTCCTTGACAGCAGAGCCAATTTTGCCGCTAAGCAGCTCAGCCATTTTAAGCGCCATAGTCAGATACATATCTGTTACAACCATATCGCGAACGCCGATATGCAATGCAAGCAGAGCAAGCGACATACTGCTGTAAACAAACGAACAGAGCGCCGTACTGTCGTAATAATCACTGTCGGTCAAAAGCGTCCGTTCGCAAAGCTGTGCGAGCGACGATGTTTTTGTGCCTGTTACAGCAAGCGTCTGCGCCTGAGCAGAAGCAGCGCGCCTTATACATGAGATGGTGTTTTCCGTTTCCCCGCGTTGTGACACCGCAATGACAAGCGTATTCTTATCAACAACGCATTTTGAAAACATAAACTCACCGCTGTGGTACGCCGCGCTGGGAATATCGGTAAGCATTTCAAACAGCCTGCAGGCAAACAGCGCGGCATTGTACGACGAGCCTTCGCCCACAATAATTATGCGTGAAAGCCGCTCTACAAAACGTTTTGACAGTTTGAGAGAATCAAAATTCATTTCGCCGTTTTTCACAAAACTGCAATAGACTTCACGCGCCGCCTGCGCACAGAAGTGAATTTCATCCCCGAGCGATACTGAATTTTCAACATAAACCTTGCCCGTAACCGGATTAAAGGCTTTCTTGATTTTACGGCATTTTTCGTCATAAAAGGCAACTTTATCCGCACGCAGACGCGCGGTTTCGCCGTTTTTTATTACTGCATATTTATCGCAGTAAAGCAGCAGCGCAGATAATTCATTGGCAATAAAAACACCGATTTTTCCGATGCCGACATACAGTCTGTTCTTTCCCGCGTGGGCATAAATATCATTTTCGCCGTTCGGAATGAACACAAATCCCGGATCGTCCGCCAACGCAGCGGCAACGGCATTTGCAAGCTCTACCTTGTTTTCGCGGTGAGAAATGCTCAGGCAGGCAAGGAGCAAATCGTCATCGGTAGAAATAGGAAAAGGCAATCGCGTCCATCTTTTAAGCGATTCAAAATTCTCGATATATCCGTCGCATGCGACTGCATAAAGATCATTCGCCGCAGGTACAGTTGAAGCAGCCCCGCGGCATCTGAGCTGAATATCCGTTTTTGCGATTCCGCAAGAGCCCTCGGGCAGGAATTCGGCGTTATCCTCCTTAAGTCGTGATACCGCGCCAACAGTTTTAGCCACAGCAAAATTATCCTTGTCCGCAATTGCCATACCGCAGACCTCGCCACCACGGTGCTGCAAAGCTTCAAGCCCCGCAATCAGTATTTCCTTAGGCTTTTCCCTGCCGACAAATGCAAATATTCCACTCATTATAATCACCTAATTCCTTTCAAGTTTTGCAAAAATAATGCTCATATCGTCGTGCTTTTTCCCCTCATATTCAGCGAGCGCGCGAGTCAGCACAGCGTCTGCCGTTTCCTGCACGCCGAGCCCGTCAAGCGCAGTGAGCGTGCTCTCTACCCACTCTTTGCCGAGGTCGCTGATGCCGTCGCTCATTAAAACCACGCTGTCGTCGCAGCCGATCACGGCTGTACGCTTTGCAAACTCAACACCGCGCAGAATACCGGCAGGCATCGATGTAAGCTCGCACTTTGTAATACTGTTGTTTTTGATAATGTAACTTGCGGGCGCACCCGCCTTGTAAATCTCACACTTGCCGGTATACAGGTCAATGCTGATTATGTCAAGCGTGGCAAGACTCTCATCATTGCTTTTAACAAGCAGGGCGCAGTTGACAACCTTAAGCGCAATATCGAAACCGAATCCCGCAGTAATCAGTTTTGAAATCAGTCCGGCGCCCATTGCACCGTCGAGCGCTGCGCGCGAGCCTTTGCCCATACCATCGCTGATGATAAGTATGCTGTGCCCCTTGCCGTCCTGCATAACTTTGACGGTATCACCGCAGAGTCTGCCCTCGGCGCTGTGCTGTGCAAAGCCGACAATCAGTCGGTAGTTCGGGCGCTCTGTGTATGCGATCATCGTTTCATTTTTAAAATTTGTAGTCCGCGGCATATCAAAATATCTGCCGAGGATTTTGCCTATTTCCTCAGTCAGTCTGCCGCTCTCTGCCGCAGATGTATCGCCGTCGGTGAGAACCTCAACCCTGATGCGTGAGAACTTGTCCTCAATAACCGAAACATTCGACGGAAAAATGCTGTATTCACCGAGCAGCCTGCGGATTTTCGCAGCGGAAGCGGTGTCAAAAATTTCAGACTCATCAAATTCAAACGCCAGATCACCGAGCATATCGGCGATTGAAAAAAACTGGTCGCTCGCAACCATACGGATCTGATTTGTTTTTTCAAGTACAATTTCGCGGCGTATGTATTCCTCCTCAGTCAGTATCTCGCGATCGTAGTCGTTTTTCTTGCGCGCAAGCTCGTTGATGCGCTCACGCACAGCGTCAACACTTTCACTTATTGCCGCCATTGCGGACGAGGCAAAACGCAGTTTAAGCACAAGGTTCTGACGAAGGGAGCCGTCGGGCGCTTCGTTTTCATCACCTGCGAACGCCTGCTCCAGTTTTTCACTTACGCCCTGAGGAATAAGCACAAATACTATGCACGCAATAAGCGATTCAATAAAAAACGGGAGAGCAAATTCGCTGCCCGATGCGGCGGCAAAAAATCCGGTTGAGCAAAGAAAGGCGCCGCCAAGCAAAAACGTGGATAACCCATGAAAAAGCAGTGTAACAAGTGCGGAAAAAGCCAGTGCGCCGACTATAAAAAGTGCGCCGCTGCTTGATATTGACAGTGAAAAGCCGAGCGACAGCGCAAGTATGAGCGCTCTTCTGTCGCCCGAATAACGCACTGCACACAGAATTAAAAACATTGCAACAACGCGCGCGGGACAAATTCTGCCAATGCACAGTGACGACAGATTCATCATTACTATTCCTGCCGAAATCACTACGCACCCGACGTCCGAAATCGGCAACGCCCTGAATCGCAGTCGTCTGTAGCTTGCATTAATCGTCCTGTAAAAAAAGTATGTTCCGCCGCCGCAGAGCACCGCCTCACTCACGACCATAACATAGTCGCTGAAATCACTGCCGAGATTAAGGCACAGCACAGTACCGCTTGTGAAATCCGCCAGAAATGCCATTGTCATAACAAAAGCAGGGCGATGATACAATTCAAACGCGGCAGCGGCAAAGGCGCCGATCAGGGCAATACTTATGCCTGCAAGATAACGCGCGGATCTTGCGTTTATACCGCCGATTACCGTTCCTAAAATCGCTCCTGCCGCCGCAAACGGAAAATAGCGTTTTGGCGCGGCTGCGGTAATTGATATACCGAAAGGCGTAACGTCTCCGATAACTTTACCGAAACTCAAAACAAATCCCACGGCGAAGTACAAGGCGAACAAACCGTAATTTTTAAATATGCTGTTTTCACTTTTATTTCCGGTTTTTCTTTCCGTAATCCTCTGTATAACCGCCATTTTAACGTCCCCGTGTCTGTATTTTAGCCTGTTGGCTATGATTATATAAAAGCAAAAATGCAAAATATGTCTTATTGTGTATACGTCAAAAAAACTGTCTTGTCACGCTGAATCATATATGCTATAATCGGTTTATAATATTATATTAAGGTGGTACTATGGGGTTAATGGATAAAATAAAGAGTAAATTCAGCGACACGGTAAACGATGTTACCTCAACTACATCACAGGCGGAAAATGCAGGCGAAGCGGCAAGCGGAGAAATCTCCGATGAAATGAAGCGCCTTTGCCGTAAGGCAGCAGCGGAAGGCATTGTGCTTATAAAAAACGACGGCACTCTGCCGCTAAAAAAAGGCACCGAAGTGTCTTTGTTTTCGCGCACGCAGATTGACTGGTTCTTCGTTGGCTACGGCTCAGGCGGCGACGTAAACTGCCCGCAAAAAATCAATCTTGTTGACGGTATAAGAAACTGCGATGAGCTTGAGCTCAATGAAAAACTTGCAGATGTATACGCAAAGTGGGTTAAAAACTCACCGCCTAACCACGGAATCTGGGGACAGTGGCCTTACAGCCAGAAGGAAATGCCGCTTGATATAATCGCTGTGCAGCAATCAAAAGGTAAAAGCGACACTGCAGTTGTTACAATAGGAAGAGCTGCAGGAGAGGACAGGGATTCGGCTTACGAAAACGGTTGCTATCTCCTCAGCAAAGCAGAGGTTGATTTGCTTGATGTCGTTACAGACAGCTTTGATAAGGTTATTGTGCTGCTCAACACCGGCGGCATTATGGATATGTCGTGGATGAAAAAATACGGCGATAAAATCTCCGCTGTTCTATATGTTTTCCAGGGCGGTATGGAGAGCGGCAACGCTGTTGCAGACGTGCTTTGCGGCAAGGTTAACCCGTCCGGCAGACTTGCCGATACAATTGCAAGGAGCTATTTTGACTATCCGTCAAGCGAAAACTTCGGCGGCAGAAGCGTAAACAACTACGAGGAGGATATCTTTGTAGGTTACCGCTACTTTGAGAGCTTTGACAAAGCCAATGTCGTTTACCCGTTCGGCTACGGTTTGAGCTACACCGATTTTGACATCAACTACATAGACACTGAGGCGTTTGACGACGGCTTTGAAATAACTGCCAAGGTTACAAACATCGGCAAGAGGAGCGGCAGACAGGTCGTTCAGCTTTATGCCGAAAAGCCTTGCGGCAAGCTTGGCAATCCCGCGCGTGAGCTTGTTGCATTTGCAAAGACAAAAGACCTCGCTCCTAAAGAGAGCGAGGAGGTAAAGCTGTGGGTTGACGCATATCAGCTGACCTCATACGACGACTGCGGCTCAACAAACCATGCAGGCGCATACGTTGCAGAAGAGGGTGAATACACCTTCTACCTCGGCGAAAATGTACGCGAGGCACAAGCGGTATTCTCTTACTTCCAGGAGGAAACCGAGGTTTACGAGCAGCTGCGCCAGGCGGCGGCACCGCAGGAGCATTTTGAAGTTCTGCACGCAGAGATAATCGACGGCAAAACCGTACTCCGCAAAAAAGCTGTTGCAAAGCAGAAGTTTGACCTTGCAACGCGCATAAATAACCACCTGCCCAAAGATATTGAGATGACCGGCGACAAAGGATTGAAGCTGATTGACGTAAAAAACGGCAAGTGCACAATGGAAGAATTTGTTGCACAGCTTGACCTTGACGAGCTTGAAGCAATTACGCGCGGCGACTATACAATGGACAGCCCGCTCGGCGCAAAAGGCAACGCCGGCGCATATGCGGGTGTGCTTAAATCACTGCGCGACAAAGGCATTCCCGCTGTTATAACTACTGACGGCCCTTCGGGCATACGACTTGTTGCTTACTGCTCACTTATCCCGATCGGCACCCTGCTTGCCTGCACGTACGACACCGAACTTGTTGAGGCAATCCACACCGAACTAGGAAAAGAGATGAATGACAGAGGCACCGACGTACTGCTTGCGCCCGGTATGAACATTCACCGTAATCCGCTTTGCGGCAGAAACTTTGAATACTACAGCGAGGATCCGTACATCACCGGTAAGATGGCTGCGGCGGCAGTTAGGGGTGTGCAGAGTCAGGGCGTTTCCGCATGCCCCAAGCATTTTGCCTGCAATAATCAGGAGATGCGCCGCACCAAAAACGACAGCCGACTTTCAGAGCGCGCATTGCGTGAGATCTATCTCAAGGGCTTTGAAATCTGCATAAGAGAAGCTAAACCGAAGAACATAATGACCTCGTATAACCGCATTAACGGCGTTTACGGTCACTACAATTACGACCTTTGCACCACTATTC
>CAYZPT010000029.1:0-16565 GCA_964480285.1 uncultured Bacteroides sp. | reverse complement strand
TTACACAAGGGAGGCAAAAATGTTAAAATATGTGAGGTTTAATTATAATGCCAATGACAATGACACAAAAAATCCTTGCCGCGCATGCAGGTCTTGACTGCGTTGAGGCAGGGCAGCTCATTGAAGCAAAGCTTGATATGGTGCTCGGCAACGATGTCACCTCTCCTGTTGCTATCAATGAAATGAACAAATTTGATAAAAACACGGTGTTTGATAAGACGAGAATTTCTCTTGTTATGGATCACTTTACACCGAATAAGGATATCCAGTCTGCCGAAAACTGCAAGCAGGTTCGCACCTTTGCAAAGCAGCACGGCATCACGCACTACTTCGATGTCGGCAACATGGGCATTGAGCACGCGCTTCTGCCGGAGCAGGGAATCGTTACCTGCGGTGACTGCATTATCGGCGCGGATTCGCACACCTGTACGTACGGCGCACTCGGTGCGTTTTCCACAGGCGTTGGCTCAACCGATATGGCTTCCGGTATGGTTACCGGTAAGGCTTGGTTCAAGGTGCCGTCTGCTATAAAAGTAGTGGTAACAGGCAAAAAGAGTGCATATATTTCCGGTAAGGACGTTATCCTGCATATTATCGGTGAAATCGGCGTTGACGGCGCGCTTTACAAGTCGCTTGAGTTTACGGGCGACGGCATTAAGGAGCTGTCAATGGATGACAGGCTCTGCATTGCAAATATGGCAATCGAGTGCGGCGCAAAGAACGGCATTTTCCCGGTTGACGACGTAACTCTTGAATATGTAAACGGCAGAAGTGAGCGCGAATATAAAGTCTTTGAGGCTGACGCAGACGCTGAATATGACAGCGTAATCACAGTTGATTTAAGCACACTCCGCCCAACTGTTGCGTTCCCGCACCTGCCGGAGAACACAAAGAGTATTGACGAAATCGCACCCGAGAGCATCAAGATTGACCAGGTAGTTATCGGCTCGTGCACAAACGGTCGTATGGAAGATATGCGCACTGCAGCGGCAATCCTTAAGGGTAAAAAGGTTGCAGACGGCGTGCGTGTTATCGTAATTCCCGCAACACAGCAGATTTACCTTACCTGTATTAAGGAAGGTCTTGCGGAGATTTTTGTTAACGCAGGTGCGATTGTATCCACACCGACGTGCGGTCCGTGTCTCGGCGGACATATGGGTATTCTTGCAGCTGGAGAAAAGGCAGTGTCCACCTCAAACCGCAACTTCGTCGGCAGAATGGGACACGTTGATTCGGAAATCTATCTTGCCTCTCCTGCAGTAGCGGCAGCATCTGCAGTTAAAGGCTATATCGCAAATCCCGAGGAGGTGTCAGAATGATAGCTAAAGGTAAAGTACACAAGTTCGGCGACAATGTTGACACCGACGTTATTATTCCCGCAAGATATCTCAACCGCAGTGACGAGGCGTGGCTCGCTTCGCACTGTATGGAGGATATTAACGCTGATTTTGCAAAGAATGTAAAAGAGGGCGATATTATGGTGGCTGAGGCTAACTTTGGTTGCGGCTCCTCACGTGAGCACGCTCCGATTGCTATTAAGGCTTCCGGCATCAGCTGTGTAATTGCTTCCACATTTGCGCGCATTTTCTACCGCAACGCAATCAATATCGGCCTTGCTATCCTCGAATGTGACGAAGCTGCAAAAGATATCAAAAACGGTGATGAGGTCGAGGTTGATTTTGACTCAGGCGTTATCACTAATATTACCACCGGCAAAACTTATAAGGCACAGCCGTTCCCGCCGTTCATTCAGAACATTATCAAAAACGGCGGTCTGATGAAATCTATCGATTAAGAGAGGTTATGTTTTAATGGATATTCTGGAATTTGATGAAGCTGCACTGCGTAAAGGCTGGGGCGGTGCAGGCGAATACTGGTTTTCACTGCGTACTTTTAAGATTAAGTCCGACGCGGAGCTTTCACGCTTAGATTGCCCCGCCGGTATGTCGCAGAGCGAGTATCTTGTTTCCCTCGGCTATATTCCGTATTTTTCAGTAAACAGCGAGGAGGTTATCCGCGCTTTTGTTCCGAATATTGAGCGTGAAAAACTGCGCAAAAAAATCGGCGATTTTTCAGGCGGCGATTATGTAGAGAATTTCTGGAAATATTTTCACATCTATCCTGAAATCAGCGACCCGTACATAAAGTTTGAGGCGGCATATATAAAAAAGAAAGCAGCCGAATGGTGCGAGGAAAACAATATTAAATACGAATTTAAGATATAATTGTAGGGGCGGATACCATCCGCCCGCTGCTTTTGTATGAGGTAATACGATGAAAAAACTACTGATAATTAACGCTTCGCCACGTGAAAACGGAGTATGCGCTGAGGTTATAAAACAGGCGACTCCGTATTTTGCCGACTGCGAAATAAAGCAATACGATGTCTACAAGCTTGCGCCTGCGCCGTGCGTTGCGTGCAACTACTGCGAACAGCACGACGGTTGCGCAAATAAAGACCTCGATATTTTCTTTGAGGATTTTGAAGATGCGGACTATATTGCATTTTTCACACCTGTATACAATAACTTTTTCCCTGCGCCGCTCAAGGCGCTGATTGACCGTTTTCAGCGTTATTATTCCGCGCGCTTCTGCAGGGGAGCAAATCCGCCGATTGAAAAGCCAAAGAAAGTCGGCGCAGTTATTGTCAGCGGATCAAACTCAAGGCAGAACGCCGATTATATGGCAAACACGCTTAAGCAGTGTTTTGCAGTACTAAACGGTGATTTCAGGGCGCGCTATTATATTCCCGATACTGATTCTGGCGCATACACGTTTAATATTCCCGAACTTGAAAAATTTGCACATCAGCTTAAAAGATAACCGGCTCACCGAGTCGGTTTTATTAATATGTTAAAATCACTATAATTTATTATATTATAATATTGCAATTGCCGTTTGTTTGTGATATAATATATCGAATATATTATGGGGAAGTATACATTATGGTAGTTTTAGGCATAGATCCCGGTTACGCAATTGTCGGTTGGGGCGCAGTTGAATATTATCACGGCAAATTCCGTGTGCTCGGCTACGGTGCAATTACTACCGAGGCAAACACGCCTTTCCCCGAGCGTTTGCAGATTATCTATAACGATATGTGTTATCTGTTTGAAAAGTATAAGCCTGAAGCTATGAGTATGGAAAAACTTTTCTACAACTCAAACCAGAAGACGGTTATTGACGTTGCACAGGCGAGGGGAGTAATCACACTTGCTGCGCAGATGTACGGCAAGGATATTTACGAGTATACGCCCCTGCAGGTTAAACAGTCTGTAACAGGCTACGGCAGAGCAGAGAAAAAACAGGTGCAGGAGATGACTAAAAGCATCCTCGGTCTCGCGTCTGTACCAAAACCCGATGACACGGCAGACGCGCTTGCAATGGCAATCTGCCACGGTCACGTCAGCGGCTCATCAATCGGCAAACTGAATGATATGATTAAACAACAAACCGGTGGTAATTTATGATTTATAACGTAAAAGGTACACTAACTTACACTGATCCGAATTTTGCAGTTGTGGAGTGCGGCGGCGTCGGATTCAAGTGTTTTGTAAGTATGACAACATTAAGAGAGCTGCCCTCAATCGGCAATGAGGTCAATCTTTACACACATATGTCAGTCCGCGAGGACGCAATGGATTTATTCGGCTTTTATGAAGTTGACGAGCTTGAGGCATTCAAACTGCTGATTTCCGTCAGCGGCATTGGTCCCAAAGCGGCAATAGCAATCCTCAGCGTGCTAACTCCGTCAAAGCTTTCTGTCGCAATTTCAAGCGGCGATGTCCGCTCAATTCAGGCGGCGCAGGGCGTAGGCAAAAGAACGGCTGAAAGGGTAGTCCTTGAACTTAAGGACAAGATGGTCGGACTCGGCACATCTGCAGCGGCAGACATTCAGAGCGTTCAGTCAGTTGCATCATCGGCAGATGCGCAGGAGGCTGTTGAGGTGCTAGTTTCCCTCGGCTTTAACCAGAGCGACGCGGCAACTGTTGTCGGAGCAATGGATAAATCAATGTCAGTTGACGATATGGTGCGCAAAGGACTGCGCCAACTGTCATCACAGTTATAATCCGATACACTTTGACCATTGGCTTTGGCCTTTGGTCCTGAATAAAGGTGAAAAATATGATTGAAAACGAAATGGATTTTGAGAGCAGGCTCGCTGCTCCCGAATACACTCCGGAAGACACTGAAATTGAAAACTCGCTACGCCCGAAGCAGCTTTCCGACTACATCGGTCAGCAGAAGGCGAAGGAGAACCTTTCAATATATATCGAAGCGGCAAAGCGCCGCGGTGAAGCGCTTGACCACGTTTTGCTTTACGGTCCTCCCGGTCTCGGCAAAACCACGCTTGCGGGCATAGTTGCCAACGAGATGGGCGTTAATATCCGCGTTACGTCAGGTCCTGCTATTGAAAAGCAGGGCGACCTCGTTGCAATACTCTCAAATCTCGAGAGCGGCGACGTGCTTTTTATCGACGAAATACACCGTCTTAACAGAACAGTTGAGGAGATTCTCTATCCCGCAATGGAGGACGGCAAGATTGATATAATCATCGGTAAGGGACCGTCGGCGAGGAGCTTCCAGCTCTCGCTGCCGCGATTTACGCTCATCGGCGCAACAACACGCGCAGGTCAGATTTCAGCACCGCTGCGTGACCGTTTCGGTGTAATTCTCAGGCTTGAAATGTATACTAACGAGGAGCTTGCGGAGATTGTGCACCGTTCCTCAAAGATACTTGAAATTCCTGTTGACAGCGAGGGCGCACTGCAGATTGCAAGTCGTTCACGCGGCACACCGCGTATTGCAAACCGCTTGCTCAAACGTTCGCGCGACTTTGCAGAGGTTCGCTATGAAGGCGTTATTACAAAAGAAGCAGCGGAAGAAGCTCTTTCAAGTATGGATATCGACGAGCTTGGACTTGATGCAATCGACCGCCGTATGCTGACTACTATGATTAAGAATTATAACGGCGGACCAGTAGGACTTGAAACCATTGCAGCGGCAATCGGTGAGGAGAGCGTGACAATTGAAGACGTGTACGAGCCATATCTTATGCAGATAGGATTCCTTGCACGCACGCCGCGCGGCAGATGCGTAACGCCTGCAGGCTATGCACATCTCGGAATTGAGTTCATTCCAAACGGCAACGGCGCCGGCTCAGCACAAATGAAACTTGACATATAAAATTGAGAATTGAGAGTTGAGAATTGAGAATTAAGGGCGGCATAGCCGCACCGGATTATATAATGGGTGTGGGCAACGCCCACCTGAAATTCTCCATTCTCCATTCTCAATTGCATAGAAAGGAAAAATTATGGGTAGATTATTCGGTACAGACGGCGTAAGAGGCGTCGCAAATAAAGACTTAACAAACGAACTTGCTATGCAGATTGGCTCTGCAGCGGCAACGGTGTTACTTAGAGAAGCTAAAAGTGCAAAGCCGACGGTGCTTATCGGTAAGGATACAAGAGCATCGGGCGATATGCTTGAGGCGGCACTCACTGCAGGACTTTGTTCTGTCGGCTGCAATGTGCTTTCAGTCGGTATTGTTCCAACTCCGGCAGTGGCTTATCTTGTAGGCAAATACGAGTGCGAGGCAGGTATTATGATTTCCGCATCTCATAACCCTTGCGAGTACAACGGCATCAAGATTTTCCAGAAATCAGGCTACAAGCTCGATGACGCTATTGAAGAAGAGATTGAAGCAATTATTCTTGACGGAACAGAGCAGCCTGCGCTTAAAATAGGCGGAGAAGTCGGCAATAGGATTTCTTCTAAAAAGGCGATCAAGGAATACATTGATCACGTTGTGAATACAACTGATGTTCGCTTTGACGGACTCCGCATTGCCCTTGACTGTGCTAACGGCTCTGCTTCTGTATGTGCTAAGGAGATTTTTACAGCGCTCGGCGCAAAGTGCATTATGCTCTCTGATACGCCCGACGGTACAAATATCAATAAAGACTGCGGTTCTACACATCCCGAAGAGCTTATGGCTTTTGTAAAGGACGCAGGTCTTGACCTCGGTCTTGCTTTTGACGGCGACGCGGACAGAATGCTTGCTGTTGACGAAAACGGTGAGCTTGTAGACGGTGACAAGGTTATCGCTATCTGTGCAAAGCGTATGAAAGAAGAGGGAACTCTCAAGCAGAACACTGCTGTTGTTACCGTTATGAGTAATATGGGATTCTTCAAATTCTGTGACGATCATGATATCCACTGTGCAAGAACTGCTGTCGGTGATCGCTATGTGCTTGAAAGAATGCTCAAAGACGGATACAATATCGGCGGTGAGCAGTCGGGTCACGTTATTTTCCTCGACTATGCTACCACCGGCGACGGCGAGCTTTCAGGCGTTAAGCTTGTTGAAACTGTAGTTAAATCCGGCAAAAAGCTCTCAGAGCTTGCATCAATTATGGAGGTTTACCCGCAGGTGCTTATCAACGTTAAAGTTTCACCCGAAGGTAAGCAGAAGTATAATAACGACGAATATATTATTGCCGCAACACAGAAGGCGGAGATGGAGCTTATGGGCGACGGCCGTGTGCTTGTTCGTGTATCAGGCACAGAACCGCTTGTTCGCGTAATGCTTGAGGGTAAGGATATTGATCATATCACCGCACTCGGTAACGATATCGCGGCAGTTGTTAAAGAACGCTTAAGTTAATGGAGAATTGAGAGCTGAGAATTGAGAATTAAGGGCGGCACAGCTGCACCGGATTATATAATGGATGTGGGTAACGCCCACCTGAAATTCTCCATTCTCCATTCTGCATTCTCAATTTGGTTAAACTATGAGATACACAAAAGATTGGAAAGACTACGAGCTTATCGACTGCTCATCAGGCGAAAAGCTTGAACGCTGGAACAGGGAGATTCTGATTCGTCCCGATCCGCAGGTCATCTGGAAAAGTGAAAAAGCACACAGACTGTGGGCACAGCCGTCCGCACAGTATATCCGCTCACGCAGCGGAGGCGGCAAATGGAATGTCTTCAAACGTATGCCTGCTGCATGGCAGGTGCGCTATAAGGACCTTACTTTCAACGTCAAGACAATGGGTTTCAAGCACACAGGTCTGTTCCCCGAGCAGGCAGTTAACTGGGATTTTGTGCGCAGCGTCATTAAAGATAGCGGCAGAGAGGAGGTCAAGGTGCTCAACCTCTTTGCTTACACCGGTGCAGCAACCGTTGCCTGCCTTAAAGAAGGCGCTTCTGTTGTTCATGTTGACGCCTCAAAGGGTATGACCGCCTGGGCAAAGGAAAACGCCGAGGCAAGCGGCGTTGCAGAAGGTAATGTCCGCTGGATTGTCGATGACTGCATCAAGTTTGTTCAGCGTGAAATCAGGCGTGAGAATAAATACGATGTTATTATCCTTGACCCGCCCTCATACGGCAGAGGTCCTCGCGGCGAAGTGTGGCGCCTTGAGGACAGTATTTACGACTTTATGACTATTGCAGAGCAGGTGCTGTCTGACGAGCCGCTGTGCGTTATCCTTAATTCTTACACAACAGGGCTTTCCTCATCTGTTATGAAATATATACTTGACGAAGTTATTACTAAAAAACGCGGCGGTACTGTAACCGCTGATGAAATAGGACTTCCCGTAACCGCAAGCGGCGGAATTCTGCCGTGCGGAACAACAGCTGTGTGGCTTGCAGGCGAGTGTCCGTCGGAATTATGATATGGAATTAATAAAATTTGAAAATGTTGACTTTTCGTACTTCACTGAGGATGATAATAATCCTGAAATCAGGCACGAAGTCAAGGTGCTTCAAAATTTTAATATGACTGTTGAGGAAGGCAGCTTTACCGCTGTACTCGGTCACAACGGCTCGGGTAAATCGACGATTGCAAAACTGACTAACGGTATTCTTTTTCCGCAAAAGGGCACTGTTACAGTCGACGGTATGGTAACGATGCCTGACGATTCGATTTTTGATGTTCGAAGGAAAATCGGTATGGTATTCCAGAACCCCGATAATCAGATCGTTTCATCTATTGTTGAGGAGGACGTTGCTTTCGGTGTGGAAAACCTCGGTGTTCCGAGTGAGGAGTGCCGCATTCGCGTTGACGAGGCGCTCAAGACTGTCGGTATGTACGAATTCAGAGACAAATCGCCTTCTAAGCTCTCGGGCGGGCAGAAGCAGCGCGTTGCCGTTGCCGGCATTATCGCAATGCGCCCGAAGTGCATTGTGCTTGATGAGCCGACTGCTATGCTTGATCCGAGCGGACGACGCGAGGTTATCGACACAGTGCTTAAACTTAATAAAGAAGAAGGCATTACAATTCTTCTCATTACACATAATATGGACGAGGCTGTGCGCGCTGACAGAGTTATTGTTGTTGACAACGGTGAAATAAAGCTCGACGGCACACCGCGCGAGGTGTTTGCTGATGTCAGTGCAGTAGAGAGTCTGCAGCTCGACGCGCCGCAGTCTACAAAGCTGATTGAAGAGATCGGACTTGATACCGAACAAACCGTATTGAATTCACAGGAGTGTGCAGAAGCGATATATAATAAACTTTCTGCAATTTAAACGCTATGGCTTTACTGAATTGTGAAAACTTAACATATCTGTATTCCGTCGGCACTCCGTTTGAAACTGCCGCTATTGAAGGTGTTTCATTTTCTGCCGAAAAGGGTGAGATTATAGGCGTTATCGGGCATACGGGTTCCGGTAAATCAACGTTTATACAGCACCTTAACGGACTTCTTGAGCCGCACAAGGGCACTGTTATGCTCGAAGGTAAGAACATCTGGGCAAAAGAGAACCGCAAGAAGATTCGCAATGTCCGTTTTGCTGTAGGGCTTTGTTTTCAGTATCCCGAATATCAGATTTTTGAAGAAAATGTGTTTAAAGAGATTGCTTACGGTCCGACACAGATGGGACTTGACGAGCACGAAATATCACGCAGGGTTTACGAAAGTCTGGACTTTGTAGGCATTTCAAAAGATCTTGAAATAGCATCTCCGTTTGATCTGTCAGGCGGGCAGAAGCGCCGTATAGCAATTGCGTCAATCATCGCTATGAAGCCGCAGGTGCTTATTCTTGACGAGCCGTGCGCAGGTCTTGACCCAAAGGGAAGGGAAGTAATCCTTAAGCTTATTAAAGACTATCAGAAAGCAGAGGGCAATACTGTTATTTTTGTTTCGCACTCAATGGAGGATGTGGCAAAAATTGCAGAGAAAGTTCTTGTTATGAACAAGGGCAGAGTGCAGATGTTCGGCGAAGTCAGCGAAGTTTATTCTCACGGTAAGGAACTCAGAGATATGGGGCTTAACGTACCCGAAGTAACTGATGTATTCCTTAAATTGCACGATATGGGTATACCGTGCAGGACTGATATATTCACCCTTGAACAGGCTAAAGCCGAGTATGAAAGACTGCGGGAGGTGACTGTATGATAAGTGACATCACCATCGGGCAGTATTTTCCGGGTAATTCGCTGATTCACCGCCTTGACCCGCGTATGAAAACTGTGCTTATTTTCATTCTGATGCTTGCAGTTTTCTTCTGCCAGAACTATATTTCAATGGGCGTTTCGGTTCTTGTTACACTGATTATTGTGCTGATTTCCGGGATTAAGTTCTCGGTTATTCTAAAGGGAATGAAGCCGATACTGTTTATCGTAATTTTTACAACACTGCTCAACCTTTTTTACGGCACAGGTGAGCCGATATTCCATTATGGTATTATCAAAATTACGCAAAACGGAATTAATAACGCCTTGTTTATGGCACTTCGTATCATCATTCTTGTAGTAACAGGACTGATGCTGACATATACTACAACGCCTAACCAACTTACTGACTCCATTGAGTCACTTTTAAAGCCGCTGAAGGTTTTCAGAGTCGATATTCACTCACTTGCAATGACCATGACAATTGCATTGCGGTTTATACCGATTCTTGTAGAAGAAGTTGATAAGATTATGGCGGCTCAGAAGTCCCGCGGTGCAGATATGGAATCAGGCGGGCTTATAAAACGCGCAAAGGCTTTAGTGCCTGTTCTTATTCCGCTGTTTATATCGTCGTTCAGACGTGCAAACGAACTTGCCGACGCTATGGAATGCCGCTGTTACCGCGGCGGCGAAGGCAGAACAAAAATGAATGTTAACCATCTTGCAGCAATGGATTATATTGCAATGGTGCTTGTAATCGTTTACTTTGTGAGCATAATCCTGCTGAAGATTTATACTAAAAGTGTGATTTAATGAAAAGACTGTTAATCACAATCAAATATGACGGCACCGCTTATCACGGATGGCAGGTGCAACAGAATGCTCATTCTGTGCAGGAAGAGTTCCAGAACGCTGTCGAAAAGGTGTTTTTGAATCGTCTTGACGTCAAAGGCTGTTCTCGCACTGACAGCGGTGTACATGCAAATATGTACTGCCTTACAATTGATACTGATATGAATATATCAGATGAAGGCGTGGTGCTTGCGCTTAATACCAAGCTGCCGCCGGACATAAGCGCAGTCGATTGCAGGGAAGTGGATCCTGATTTTCATCCGCGTTACAACTGCAAGTCTAAAGAGTACATCTACAGAATATATAACGGCAAATACAGGGATCCGTTCCTTGAAAAATACGCTTATCACTACCGTTATGCGCTTGATGCTGATTACCTTAATCGCGAGGCTAATCATTTTCTCGGTACTCACGATTTTTCGGGTTTCTGTTCAGTGAACAGCGATGTTGAGGATACACGACGTACCATCACAAAAGCTGATGTTACACGTGACGGAGATATTGTCACATTCATATTTGAGGGCGACGGTTTTCTGTATAATATGGTACGTATTATGGTCGGTACCTTGCTGTTTGTAAACGAGGGCAAAATCAAAGAGGGCGAACTCAAAGACGTTATTGAATCAACTGACCGCAGACGCGCAGGCAGAACCGCACCGCCTCAGGGCTTATATCTTAACCGTGTCAACTACTGATTTAGGAGAATATTATGGCATCAAATCAGCGTGAAAACGCAAGAAAAGAAAAGCAACAGAATAAAGAACGCAAAATACGTGTGATTATCTGGATTGTGCTTATTGTTACAGTATTTGTACTTGCCGGTATGCGTGTGGCTGAGATAGACTTTGCCACCGTTAAAAAGCGTATTACAGGCGGCATCTCGGCAAGCACTAAGGCGGATGCATATCCATATGCGCTTGATACTTCGTCCGGCGCGCAACTTTCTTTTGTCAACGATAAAATTGTTGCGCTTACCGATACTTCATGTACAGTTATTGATCCGCCGGATGCTAAAGAGCTTTATTCTTTTACAAGCGGTTTCGGTAATCCCGTTATGACGTCAGCAGGAAAGTTTATGTTTACTTTTGACCAGGGCGGAACGCGTTTCAGACTTGATAATACTGCAGAGAATGTATATGAATCCACTGTTGAGGATCGTGTACTTTGCGGTGATGTTTCAAAGACCGGAAATGTTATTTATGCCACTCGCAGCAGTAATAATAAAATAACGCTCACTGTTATGAATAATTCTCTTAAAAAACTTACGGAATTCCGTGTTAAGGACGGTTATCTTCTCGCTGTTGCAATAGATTCGTCGGGTAAGCGATTTGCCTATGCAACTGTAACTTCCGATAAGGCAAAACCCGTCACAACGCTGCATACATATAATATCGGCGACACTAAACCACGAGCAACATTCAAGTTCCCGCAGAGCAATGTAATTGATCTTCAGTACACAAGCTCGGGCGAACTTTACTATGTGGGCGATGAGTCGGTGCATCTTATCAAGTCGCAGAAAAAAGATGTTGAAGTCTTTGCTCACGGTAAGGCGTACACCGTTACATTTAACTACACACCTGATGGTGAACTCATTTACGTTTATTCAAAGTACGCAGACGCAAACGAAAATTATATAACTTATATCAACTCAAACGGCAAGGTAAAAACTGCATTTGAGGTTTCACAAAAGCCTAAATACGTATCTGCCACAAACGAGATTTGCGTACTTTACACCGATAAGGTTGTTGTATACTCAATGACTAAGGGCGAAGAAAAGCAGTCATTTAAGTGTGATGACAGCATCACCAGCGCAAATAAACTGTCCACGAAGATATTTATTACAAGGAATCAACTTATAGATGTCCTTGATGATGAGGGATAATTATGACCGTTTTTAACTATACTGTGAACTATGCGGATATTATTATTGCAGTCGCGATTCTGCTTGCAGTAATAAGCGGATGGCGCAAGGGCATTTTTATAACAGTTGTGTATTTCCTTAGATGTACAGCGTGCATTGCGCTATGCTGGATTGCAGACAGCAAATTAAGCCCGATCATATACGATACATATGTAAAGCCGCGTGCGATAGATTCAATTAACGAGCGAATAGTTACATCAAAAAATTTGGATGTTGTAATTGATAATATTAACAAAACGGTTGCAGATATGCCAAAACTGTTTGCAAAAATGATTGATTCTTCGTCGCTGAAAGTATCTGACGATAATATCTCTGAAGCAGTGCTTGACAGTGTATTTCAGCCGGTGCTTATGGTAATAACACGAGTTCTCGTATTCGTTGCGGTAATAGTATTATTCTATTTTGTAACTACACTGATCATATGGCTTATCAGAAGACATCAGCGTAGGAAAGATGAGGAAGGGAAATCACACCTTCGAAAGGCGGATAAATTGCTCGGCGCTGTATTTGGATTCGCCAAGGGTGCAATGGTTGTTCTTCTTGCCTGCTCCTTATTGTCGGTAGCCTTACAGTCAGCAGAACAAAGCAACTACACAAATGCTTTTTTTGAAACGCTTAATGCAAGCTCACTTTATAAGTTTATTAGCACTATAAATCCATTTATTCAGTAACGGAGGAGAAACTGATGAGTAATATAATTAAGGAAAAAACTGGCGATTTGTTTGATAACTGGAACACTATTCCGAATTGGCTCAGCTTTTTCAGAATCGCTATGATACCCGTGTTTACGGTGCTTTTTATTAAGGATATGTACATACCCGCGTTTATCGTTATGATAGTTGCGGCGCTCACCGATTTGTTTGACGGCAAAATTGCACGCAAGTACAATATGGTGTCAAACCTCGGCAAAATCCTTGACCCCGTTGCTGATAAACTGTCACAAATGGCGATTGTAATTATCCTCATTTGCAAGTTCTGGAACAACGGCATTAAATATCTTCTGTTCCTTTTTATCATAAAGGAACTTATTATGATTCTCGGCGGTCTGTTTCTTCTTTCAAAGGGACTTCGTCCTTCGGCTGCGGAAATCTGGGGCAAGGTCGCAACAACAGTATTTTACATCTTTATGATTGCGATTATCGCTATTGGTGGTGAGGGCAGCGCGCTCGCTAACGTTGAGGTATTTAAGCCGATTATCCTTTCAGATACAGTGATTACCGTGATGGTTGTTATCGCGGCAATCCTCACTTTCGTGTCGCTTTTCAGCTATGTTCCGGGCTTCATTAAGCAGGTTAAGGAGAACGAGCAAAACAGCGAAAATGTTATTGCAGATGAAACCGCTGAAACAGGCGAAAACAAATAATAGGAGAACTTTTTTAGTATGAAACAAAATCTCTGTGCACGCTGCGGCAAAAGACCCGCAGTAGTGTTTATTCAAAAAATGGAAGGCGACGAGGTTAAACCCGAAGGTCTTTGTATTAACTGTGCACGCGACCTGAACATCGGACCTATCCGTCAGATGATTGAAAAGCTCGGCATCAGCGATGAAGATCTGGACGCTGCTTCCGAACAGATGAGTATGTTCATGGAAAATATGGACGATTTTAACTTTGACGATCTTGGTGAGATGTTTAATCCCGACAATGCTGACGGTGCGCAGACAATGCCGTTTGCAAACCTTTTCGGCAACCTTGGCAGCGGTGCTGAAACTGATGAAACCGATACTGATAACAGTAAGGAAAAGACAAAACAAAAGCGCGGCAAAAAGCGCAAGAATAAGGCGCCCGATGATTCGCGTAAGTTCCTTAATCAGTACTGTACAAACCTCACTGAGCGCGCTCAGAACGGTAAAATAGACAACATTATCGGCAGGGAAAATGAGATCTCACGTACAATTCAGATTCTCTGCAGACGTACTAAGAACAATCCTGCGCTTATCGGTGAGCCGGGCGTCGGCAAAACCGCTATCGCAGAGGGGTTGGCAATAAAAATTGCAAAGGGTGAAGTTCCCGCAAGACTTGCTGATAAGGAGATTTATCTGCTTGATCTTACTGCACTTGTGGCTGGCACACAGTTCCGCGGTCAGTTTGAGGGCAGAATTAAAGGACTTGTTGACGAGGTTAAGCACGAAGGTAATATTATCCTCTTTATCGACGAGGTGCACAACCTTGTCGGCACAGGCGACAGCGAGGGCACAATGAACGCTGCTAACATTCTTAAGCCTGCGCTTTCACGAGGTGAAATTCAGGTTATCGGTGCGACAACCTTTAATGAATATCGCAAGTATATAGAAAAAGATGCAGCGCTTGAACGCCGCTTCCAGCCCGTTAAAATCGAGGAGCCGTCAATTGACGACGCCTATAAGATGCTTCTCGGTATCAAGGGCTACTATGAGGACTATCACAAGGTTCAGATTAACGACACTCTCGTGTATAAAGCAGTCACAATGTCTGAACGCTTTGTTACTGACAGATATCTTCCCGACAAGGCGATTGACTTGCTCGACGAGGCTTGCACAGGTGCAAATCTGCGCAATCCTGCAATCAGTCAGTATCAGATGTTGGCTGAGGAGAAAGAAAACCTTGAGGAGAATATAGATTCGCTTTCCAATCCCGAGGAGGGAGAGGAGATTGACTATGAGCTTATCTCGAAGCTCAAGTCAAAGCTGATTAACCTTGAAAATCAGCTTCCCGAGTTAGAGGAAAAAGCAAAAGACAATCAGGTGCTTGAATCCGACCTTGCGCGCGTTATTTCTCTGTGGACGGGTATCCCCGCGGCAAAGATTGAGCAGGGTGATGTTCAGAAACTCGCCGCTCTAGATGATGAGCTTAAGGCGCATATAATCGGTCAGGATAAGGCTATTGAAAAAGTTTCAAACGCAGTGCGTCGCGGCAGAATTCAGATCAGCCCTAAAAAACGCCCGCAGTCGTTCATCTTCGTGGGTCCCACAGGTGTGGGTAAAACCGAGCTTGTAAAGCAGCTTGCAAACGCGCTTTTCGACTCGCCTGATAACCTCATAAGGCTTGATATGAGCGAGTTTATGGAGAAATTCAGCGTATCGCGAATCATTGGTTCGCCTCCTGGTTACATCGGCTACGACGACGCCGGTCAGCTCACAGAAAAGGTGCGCCGCAAGCCGTACAGCGTCATCCTGTTTGACGAGATTGAAAAGGCGCACAAGGACGTGCTCAATATCCTTCTCCAGATTCTCGACGAGGGCAGAATCACCGACGCGCAGGGCAGGGTGGTTAACTTTGAAAACACGGTTATCATTATGACCTCTAACGCCGGCTCAACCGACCAGAATTCAATGGGCTTCGGCAAGAGTGCAAACGACATCACCGAGGAGGTCACAATGAAGGCGCTCGAGCGTTTCCTTCGTCCTGAATTCCTTGGCAGAGTTGACGAAATTGTTATCTTTAACAATCTCACGAAGGACGATTTTGAAAAGATTGCAGGGCTTATGCTCGACGAGCTTGTTGAGAGCCTTAAGGACAAAGGAATCACCCTCACTTACGACAGCAGCGTCAACAAATATCTTGCCGAAAATGCCTTTGGTTCCAAGAAGAATGCGCGCGGTCTGCGCGACGCTGTTCGCCGCGAGGTTGAGGAAATTCTTGCCAACGCAATTGTTTTCAATAACGATGTCGAAATCAAATCAATTTCCCTCACTGCAGGGGACAAGATAGATATAAAAATAAACTAAAAAAGTCTTGACATTTAAGCGGATATTAGATATAATAATGTCCGCTGATATGCGGGTGTAGTTCAATGGTAGAATCTCAGCCTTCCAAGCTGATTGCGTGGGTTCGATTCCCATCACCCGCTCCATTGGGGGATTTCCCCCAAGCTATGCGCTGTTAGCTCAGTTGGATAGAGCAACTGCCTTCTAAGCAGTAGGCCGGAGGTTCGAGTCCCCCACAGCGCGCCACTTTTTTGTAATACGGTGGGATTGGCCTAGTTGGTTAGGGCGCCAGTTTGTGGCACTGGAGGTCATCAGTTCGACTCTGATATCCCACCCCATTTTATAAATAACACCATTAATATATGGGTAACGGTGGGGAGTAGCCAAGCGGTAAGGCAACGGACTTTGACTCCGTCATTCGTGGGTTCGAACCCCGCCTCCCCAGCCAGATATGATCCACTAGCTCAGGCGGCAGAGCACTTGACTTTTAATCAAGGTGTCCGGGGTTCGATTCCCCGGTGGATCACCAAAATAAAGCAGTCCTTAGGGACTGCTTTTTGTTTTATAAATACTATTTCTCGCAACCTTTGGTTGCTTTTTTATTATAAAAAATCCGCTACATTAGTAGCGGAGAAATTTCATTTATTAGTTCCATATAGGAAAAAGCGCCGGATTTTCAACCGTAAAGTCGAAAATCCGGC
>CAYZPT010000028.1:0-16695 GCA_964480285.1 uncultured Bacteroides sp. | reverse complement strand
CTTGAAACAGTGGGATGTGCGCCCGACGAAGCTATATTCTTCGGTGACAGCAACGTCGATATGCAGACGGCAAAGAACGCAGGCATTGAAGCTGTCGGCGTGACATGGGGATTCAGAACCTTTGAGGAACTGTTTGCCGAACATCCGTCAGTAATAATTGACGAACCTAAGTACATAAGCAAATTGTTTTAAACGTTGATATAATTACAACGATTTGCTATAATATATAAAACTCACAAGAGGTGATTATTTGAAGACTTTTGGAACATATTTTTTAAATGATAAAAATAAGCCGCTCAGATACGGCGAGGTTAATCTGATTAACCCGAAGCGTGAGCGACTCCGCGGTGAACCAAAGCTTAAAGGCGTTGATTGCAACCCGGCGTTCTGCGGTTTCTGCGGAACAGATTTTGCGCTGATGAAAATGGGCGAAAACGGTGAGCTTGACGCAAAGTTCCCCGAGGGCGAAAAGAGGCTCATCAACGGTCATGAGGGTGTTGTATGGGTGCCGAGCGAGCAAAGATTTGCAATTGTGCTTATACGCGGTGGCGACAGCTGCGACCCCACTCGTTTTACTGAGGATGAAACATATTTTGAATACGGATGCGACAAGGCGGACGGACTGTTTTGCGATAAGGATTACTTTAATCCTGATATGCTTTTGCATCTGCCTAAAGAATATGAAAAGCTTGATAAGTTCCCTCTTTCTGTTGCAAAAAGAGTAGTTTTTAGTGATCCGTATGCATGTGCGATATTCCAGCACGAGCGTATGTGTGATATTGGTGAAGCACAGAACTTCCGCGTAGTTATGGCGCGTGAGAAGTGCAGCGAACAGGAAGCACGTGAGATTGCTAAAGATGAAACCATTGATAAAACTGTTATTTACGGTCTCGGCACAACAGGACTGTTTATCGGCGACCAGATTCGCAGAAATCATCCGAATGCAAAGATTCTTTTCATTGCGCGCAGCAGCGTTCACAGTGAAAAGGTCAAATTTGCAAAAGACGTTATTAAAGCTGATTATCTTTGTGCATTTGGTTTGAGTGAACAGGAAATTGCTAAAAGGATTAAGGCTTACTTCGGCTCACCGTGCAGCGTATTTGTCGGAACAAGCGGCAACGCAGTTGAATGCCGTATTGCATTTGACTATGAGGTTCTTGGCTGCAACGGTATATATAACAGCTTTTCACTCGGTCCGAAGGTTGAGTTTGACTCAATGCCTTTTGGCTTCAAAAATCACGTTATCCTCTCCTCCATCAACTTCACGCAAAAGCATATGGAGGAAGCTATACAAATACTGTGTTCAAGCAGGTTTGACGAGGTTGTTGAGCTTATCGACAAAGATGAGTTCACCGCTGACCCGATTGACGCATACTACAATAAGATTTACTGCAAGGGCGCACCGCTCAAAACTGCGGTTATCTGGAATAAAGACTACATAGACGAGGGCAAATAATGAAAGCAATACAGATTACAAAGCCGTTTGAAATCGGCATAATTGACAAAGAAATTCCAACACCGAAAGATGGCGAAGCACTGCTTCGTGTACTCTATTGCGGCATCTGCGGCGCTGATGTTGCATCATACACAGGAAATCAGCCGTTCACAACTTATCCGAGAATTCCGGGTCACGAGTTCTCAGCACAGATTGTTAAAGTGCCAGAGAATGACAAAGGCTTCAAAGAAGGCGACATAATCACCTGCAATCCATACTTCAACTGCGGCGAATGCTATGCATGCAAGCGTGGTATTGTTAACGCGTGCTATGATAACCAGACTATGGGTGTACAGCGTGACGGCAGCTTCCAGGAATACATCACAATGCCTGTTGAAAGACTGATTGACGGCAAAGGACTCACCGCCAAAGAGCTTGCACTGATTGAGCCGTTTTCCATCAGCGCGCACGCTCTGTCAAGAGCCGAGGTAAAAGAGGGCGACAATCTGCTGATTATGGGCGCAGGTCCTATCGGTCTGTTTGCTCTGCTTAAAGCAAAGGCTATGGGCGCAAGAGTTGCGATTGCCGATCTTATGGAATGCCGACTTGAGCTTGCAAAAGAATTTGGCGCTGACCTGATTATCAACAATAAGACTGATGATTTCAAAGAAAAATGCAAGGAATTCACCGGCGGCAACGGTTTTGACGTATGCGTTGAGGCATGCGGCGCACCTGTTACCTTCCTTTCCTGCATTGATGAAGCGGCGCACGGCGCAAACATTATCCTTATCGGTAACGGTAAGAAAGAGACTACATTCGTACACTCAATTATCCTAAAGAAAGAGCTAAACATCTTCGGCAGCAGAAATGCGTTTACAAAGGATTTTGAAGAGCTTATTGACCTTGTTGCAAGCGGCAAGACTAAGATTCTTGATATGATAAGCGGCGTTTACGATGCTGAAAATGCTGCTGATGCGTTCACTGCACTTGCAAACAACGACGGCTCGCTTGCAAAGCTGCTTATTAAATTCAGCGACGGTGAATGATATGATTATTGACGCACACGCACATTTGTGGAAAAGTCAAACCGGCAGGCGCGACAACGTGCCTGTAAGGTCGCTGACTAACGGGCAGAGCGATTTTGGCGGTGAGATTCGCCAGATGATGCCGCCGTATATGCTGACCGGTGAGAACTCGCCTGAGATGCTTATTTCAAATATGGACTACGCCGGAGTAAGCGGCGCTGTAATTGTCGGCGAAGTTATGGACGGCAATCAGGATGAATACTTCAAGGCAGCAAAGGCTAAATATCCCGACAGACTCAAGGTCTGTGCTTTCTTCGACGAAGGCGAGGTCTGGACGCTTGACGGCTTTGACGGCATTAAAATCTGCGCATGCAAGCTCAAAACACCCGGTATTCAAAAACATATCGACATTTTAAAAAAAGCTAACGATCAAAACAAATTTGTATGCATTGAGCTTGAGGATGGCGACGCACAGACGGGAGAGCTTGAGGAGATTATACAGCAACTTCCCGACCTTAAAATCGCAATCGGCCACTTTGGCATGGTTACACGCGACAAGTGGGAAGAGCAGATTAAGCTTGCAAGATACAAGAACGTATTTGTTGAAAGTGGAGGTATTACCTGGCTCTTTAACGAAGAGTTCTACCCATACCCTTCCGCTATCAAGGCGATTAATACTGCAGCCGACATCTGCGGTTTTGACAAGCTGATGTGGGGCAGCGATTACCCACGTACAATGGTTGAAATCACATACAAGATGAGTTTTGACTTCATAATAAAGTCAGATGAAATCAGTGATGAGAACAAAGCAAAATTCCTCGGCGAGAACGCAAAGGCGTTTTACGGCTTTGAGAATCCGCCGATTATTAACCCGATACCAAATATGCTATAGACTATGGATAAAGAAGAATCTGCTATTCAAACAAGATATATTATCGGCACAGGGCTTATCATCCTTGGCATAATAATAGTTATGCTTGCGATGAGGACGCCGAAGGTCACCACTACGAGTGAAACAGTGTCCGTAAGCATTTCCGAAACGGCTAAAAGCACCAAAGCAAAGAATGCTGAATCTGAGAGCAGCACTGAATTGCCTGACTATCCGCTTGACATAAACACCGCCACTGCTGAGGAGTTTATGACAATTGACGGTCTCGGCGAGCATAAGGCGAAGCTTATTGTTGCTTACCGCGAGCAATACGGTGAGTACTCAAGCATATATGATTTAACCAACATTAAGGGAATAACGGCTGAGTATATCAAAAACATTGAAGCGTACCTTACAGTATGAACAAGAATATTAATAGCACGGCAGACTTTTACAAAAAGGTGCTGTTTACCAACAGATGCAGGCTTTGCGGCGATGTAATATCCCCTGTTGATTCTGTATGTGATAGTTGCAAAAACGCAAAGCGACCTCAAGGCAAGCTGTGCAAAAAATGCGGTCTGCCTGAGGATGACTGCGAGTGCAAAAACAGCCACCATATATGTGAATACAGCGCCTTTGCCGCACCGTTTTACTTTACCGGCAGCATTGCGCTCGGTCTTGTCAGGTTCAAGAACAATGGCTACACCGAGCTTGCCGAAGCGTATGTTGATGAGATTGTAAAATGCGTCAATGAACGGTTTAAAGATGTACCATTTGACTGTGTTACATATGTTCCGATTCGTAAACTGCGCGAATTCAGGCGCGGCTACAATCAGTCAAAGCTACTTGCACAGGGTGTTGCAGACAAACTTGACTTGCCTCTTGAGGATTTGCTGATTAAAGTTCATCACACAAGAACGCAGCGCGGCAGCTCTGCAAAAGAGCGAAGGACAAACCTGCACGGTGCGTTTGACCTTGCGAAGGATGCAGAAGTTAAGGACAAGTACATACTTATTATCGACGATGTTAAAACAACGGGCAGCACGCTCAATGAATGCGCATTCACACTGAGAGCATTTTATGCAAAAGCGGTTTATGCCGCATCAGTTGCAGTAGTAGAGCCCGAGAAAAAGAAAAGCAAAAAAGATACCGCAGACAAATAACTGTCTGCGGTGTTTTTATAGTACATCAACAATACTTTTAATACTATTAATTGTAACATCTGGAATATCTGAATCCAATTGATATTTTGTAAATCCCTGCTTTATCCAAACAGTATACATTCCAAATTCTTTTGCAGGTATAATATCATTATCAAGCCTGTCTCCGATCATTATAGCATTTTTCGCATTGCAACCTGCTTCTTTCAAAGCGATATTAAAAATCTCCGGATCAGGCTTTGCACAGCCTGCGTCCGTTGAGGCGATAACGACCTTGAAATAATCTCTAATTCCCCATTTTTCAAGCCGACCGGTTGTTCCCGCTTCCTGATTTGCTATAATTCCAAGATTATACTTTTGCGATAGTTTTTGCAATACGTCTTTTGTATCAGGATACAAACGTTCAAGTTCACACTTCCAAGGCGGAACGTTTACACCGTAAGCCTTTGCTGCAGTCTTGATTGCAAAAGCAGTATCACGCGCACGCTTAATGACTTCAGCCTCAAACTCGCATCTGTCGATCTTATTGGCAGTTGTGATTTCCTCAATTCTATTTTTATAACATTCGCTTTCATCAATAAGAGTTGAACCTAGGTCAAAGAATAGCCATTCAGCATTTGTGATTAGTTTTGACTTGAAGTAATCTAATGATTCAACCATCTCACAATTATTAAGCAGATAAAATACTTCTTTTCTATTTAACCATTTGGTCTGCTTAACTTCGTCTGTAGTAGCATTATTCAGATCAACAGAGCCGTTATAATTAAATACCCAAACATCAAGTATGTCGTTAAACTTAACACCGTCGATTTTCTTTCTGATTTTTGAAAATGCAAGTTTTCCGTCTTTTTCGTCAAGCTCAATACCGACTTCCTCTTTAACCTCACGAATAGCACCTTGCAAGCTTGTTTCGCCAATTAAAACTGAGCCGCCGACAGTTTCCCACATTAAAGGAAAAATCTTTCTGCTCTCGCTACGTTGTGATATTAGGAATTCACCATTAGCGTTTTCAATCCAAACGTGAACAACAAGATGATAAGCATTCTCAGGCAGTTCTTCTCCTCTGACGTGTTCACCGATTATCTCACGATTTTCATTATATAAATCCCAGATTTCCATATTTTATAACCATTGAACAAATGCTGTTTTGTCATCGCTGTTATAACCGGCTTTTTTGTAAAAACTCAGAGTTGGTTCATCCTTTGCACTTGTCAACAGCATAATTTTGTAGCAATTCTCACTAATTGCAATGTCCCTTGCATAGTTAAGGCAAGCAGTTGCATAACCACGATTTCTGTAATGTGTATGAGTTACAACATTTTCAAGAAATGCGTAAGGTCTTATACCACGCGTGAGATTAGGGATTATAACGCATACGGCAGAAGAAACGAGTTTGCCATTTTCCACGGCAACAATTATATGATGATTTGAATCATTAATAATCTTGTTCCAAGTGTCAGATAGTGTGTAGCTCTGCTCAGGTAAATCTGTTTCATGAAGATGTATATACAGTGCTAACAGTTCATTTAGTTCGTTTTCTTTAATCTCTCTAACATCCATAATATGAAATATAGCGGGAGGGTTAGGAAACCCTCCCCTACTGTTTGTTCGATTGCGTTTATTTGTAGGGCGCGATGCCCACATCGCGCCGCGGTCGGATAATATCCGACCCTACTATTATTAATTGGGTCGCCGAGGTCGTCGACCCCTACAGAATTATTTATAAAGCGGTCCGTAGGTTGCGCATGCGCGGTAGTCGGCGGACTGTGTGTCCTCTGTGCCGAATGCTGCCCATGAGTGCGGACGGAAGATTCTGCTTTCGTCAACATTGTGCATATTAACAGGAATACGCAACATTGATGCAAGCGTGATAAGGTCTGCGCCAACGTGACCGTAAACTGTTACGCCGTGGTTAGCGCCCCAGTTAGCCATAACGCTGTAAACATCCTTGAACGCACCCTCGCCTGTGAGGTTTGGTACAAACCATGTTGTAGGCCAAGTGCGGTCGGTACGTACATCAATAACGTTGTGGATCTCATCAGGCAGGTCTGCTGTGTAGCCCTCCGCGAGCTGAAGCACAGGACCTATACCATCAATAACATTAACGCGAAGCATGGTTACAGGCATCTCTGCATGACAACGGAAGTGGCTTGAGAATCCGCCGCCGCGGAAGTATTCATAGTTTGCTCTGCACCAATCTGTTGCGTCAAGACAAGCCTTGATATCATCCTGAGTCATCTCCCAGAACGGTTTCATACAGCCTTCGCCCTTATCATTTTTCGCAGCGCCGCTGCCGTCAAGTGCGGTTGCGCCGGAGTTAATAAGGTGGATAAATCCGTTAGCAGCAACGCCATCGGGCTTAACGCCTGTAACGCGTTCGCAAGCTTCAGGACTCCAGTATGTGCGTACATCGTGGAAGCAAGGTGCGGCGTTAGTAACAAGCGTGCCAAGCATCATAGCAACACAGTTGAGAGTGTCGTTCTCCGTAGCAAAAGGAGTCGGCGCTTTTATGCCGTTCCAGTCAAATGTACTTGCCATAATAGCCTCTGTAAAGTCAGCGTTAGGCAGCCAATCTGTCCACTGGCGCTGACCCTGGAAACCGCCTGCAAAAGCGTTTTTACCGAGTGCTTCCTCATGCCAGCCCATTTCGTCAAGCTTCGGATTTCCATAAAGGATATCGCGCATAACCATTGTCATTTTTACAATGAATTCCCAATCCTTGTCAGCCGGGATAACCTTTGACTTGGTGATGATTTCGGGCAAATCCTTGCCTGCGTTACAGTCAAAGCCCTCCTTGCAATTAGCCTTAACCCATGCGAGAGCTTTTTCAAATTCATCGTGGTCGTAAATTTCAAGAGTGATACGGCGTACAATCTCTGTCATATCAACCCACTCAGCGCGGATACCGAAATATTTCTGGAACATCTCAGCATTGCAGAAGCTGCCGGCAATACCCATTGCGATAGCTCCGAAGTTAACGTACGCCTTATTCTTCATCCAGCCAACGCTGACTGAGCAGCGAGCGAAGCGGAGAATTTTTTCAGCAACATCATCGGGAATTGTAGTATCGGTGCTATCCTGAACATCTCTGCCGTAGATAGAGAATGCAGGGATTCCCCTCTGTGCATGTGCCGCCATAACCGCTGCGAGGTAAACTGCGCCCGGGCGCTCAGTTCCGTTGAAACCCCAGACAGCTTTGATTGTCTGCGGGTCCATATCAAATGTCTCGGAACCGTAGCACCAGCAAGGTGTAACAGAGAGCGTGGCAACAACATTTTCGGTAGCGAACTGCTCGGCAACCTTTGCAGCCTCAGCGCCACCGCCGATTGTAGTACAGCCGATTACGCACTGTACAGGCGTGCCGTCGGGATAGCGAAGATTGCTTTCAATAAGTTCTTTTGCCGCATTTGCCATGCCCATAGTCTGATTTTCAAGGCTTTCACGGACACCACCCCAGCGTCCGTCAATAACAGGTCTTATGCCGATTTTTGGATATAACATAACTCTATCTCCTTAATCATTTTTTATGTAGTGTTTCATCGTCCGGGTTAAACAGCTTGTGACCGGGATGCCTGCCGGTTACCTTATAGTAACCGCGAAGGTCAATAAGCTTCTGGATATTGTCGTTGCTTATATCAAAGCTGCCGCCGAGAATAACAGCGTTAATCGTGATTTTTGCCCATAGTTCAAGGCTCTCCATACGGTAAAACGCGGTAATTACATCGCTGCCGACAGCAAGTGCACCGTGATTTTCAAGCAGCATAACATCGTGCTCCTCAAGATACGGCTCAATAGCGTTAGGAACTTCTATAGTTGACGGCGTACCGTAAGGGGTGAGAGGCACCGAACCAATAACTGCAACGTCTTCAATCATATTATACATATCCATTGCCTTAGGTGCAACGGCAAAACCCGTTGCCCCCGGCGGATGAGCGTGAATAACGCTTTTTACATCGTCGCGCTTATCGTAGCAGCGCAGGTGCATTTTGATTTCGCTCGAAGGACGAAGCCCCTCTGCAGCCTCAAGAACATTGCCCTCGCTGTCAATGATAATCAGCTTTTCAGGCGTGATGAACGACTTGCTCATTCCCGTAGGCGTAGCAATAATACGTCCGTCATCAAGCTTAGCACTGACGTTGCCGTCATTCGCTGCAACCCAGCCGAGCTGCCACATTTTGTGGCACACATCGCAAATCTGATCTTTAACAAGATTAATGTCCTGCATAAAAATTCCCCTTTCAGTAGTCACTGAAATTATTTTAACATATATAATTTGTATTATCAAGAAGTATATAAAAATAGTGCGATATAAAACCGCACTATTTTAATTTAAAGTATGTTATATATAGTTTGTGCTTAACTATGAATTCCCCGGGATAGCCTGCAAGCATTGACCTGTGTTCGGCAGACCATTCTGCAAACTGCTCTTCGCTCATTGATGCGAGCGTACCTCGGCAGGCGCACATTCTGCCGTGCCAGCTCTCGCGCGTAAACGGAATGTCACAGTAATACTCCTCTGTTATTCTGCCGTCGAAGAGGTCGTCATAAATATCCTTTTCGCCGTATGAGGTCGGATCCCACTGCGCATTGTACTTTTTAACAAGATTAATGCTCTTTGCGACTATCTCATCGTCAAGACACCAATCCATAAATATTTTTATCAGCTTGCCGCCGGGCTTTAGCATACGGCTGATCTCTGCCTTCATTTTATCGCGGTCAAAGTACCAGAAGCACTGCGCCGCAGTAATGCAGTCAAAGTTGTTATCCGGCAGTCCTGTACTCTCTGCAGGCGAAGTAAAATAGTTAATATGCCAACCGTTATTCTCGGCAATTTCTTTAGCTGTTTCGACTTGCTCGTTTGCAATATCAACGCCGGTAATATTAGCTTTTGAATTATACAGATTCTGTGGCAGAATACCTGTGCCTGTGCCGAGGTCAAGCCATGATGTTCCGTCAGCCGCAACGCCGAGTTCACGAAGTCTGTTGTATAGCTCTTCAGGGTAAATATCCCTGTATTTTGCATAATCAGCCGAGGTCAATCCCCAATCAAAGCTTTTGCCTCTGTCAATGTTTTTGTCAGATATCATTGTTATACTCCGTTAATGCTTACGCAGAACTATTTTGATGAAGTTAAGGAACTTGCCGCCGCCCGCTTCCATAGCCTTGCGGTCGCCTACAGCATACTCATTCTCCTGCTTAAGCCAGTCAGCCCAGACCTCATCGTTTGACTGCATTTCCTCAACAGTAATAATGTCTGCGTCGCAGCACTGCTCAACCATTTTGTGCCAGTACTCTGTGTCATGCATATATTCAAGCTGTTCAGGCGTCCATGAAAGCAGAAGTTCTTTCGGCAAATTATCGTGGCAGTCCTTTTTCATACCCGGGATTGCGATATAGATATAGCCACCGCTTTTTACAAACGGCAAGAGTTTATCGTCAAGATAATCAGGATTGCGCCCAAAGTAATTGTATGAATCGGTTGATACTACCGCGTCAAAGAATTCAGTATCAAACGGCAGATTTTCAGCATCAGCTTTTACCGGGACAATCTGTTCTTCATCAAGTCCCATTTCGTCAAAAAACTTACGGTTTTCATCTGGGTCGCTCCACAAATCAGCGGCGTACACTTTAAAACCGTACTCTTTTGCGAGGAAAACGCTTGTAAGCCCCTGACCGCTGCCGAGGTCGCAGACCGTCGCACCGTCGGGTATCTTATTGTCTATAAGTAATTCTTCCTCAAGCTTTATGGGATTAGGACCCATAATCTTTGCCATCAGCTCGGGAGTGCTGTATTTCTCACTTAAAGGGTATTTCATATACTTCTCCTTATTAGGCTCCTGCATTTACAATTTCCGCATACTGCTCCTCGGGTATCATCGGGGAGCAGATTTCTTCAAGCAAGTCTGAATCAATACAGCCGCTTTTTGCATACTGCTTACCCGCTTTTTTAACAAGTTCAAGTCTTGGCTCAGTGACTACCGCTGCTTCGGGTGCGTTGAACATCGGACTTTCGGGCACAGTGATTACTGTGTGATTACTCGGGAACATCAGCTTAAACTGTGCAACGGCAGGCTCAAAGTTATGCTTGCTGTTCGGGAATCCACATCCGCAAATCATAACATATCTCAGTTTTGAGTAATCCGCCTGACCTACGTGCTCGTACCTGTCGCCAACCTTCTGCATTGCCATTGAGGACAGTGGAAGCGTGCGGTCTAAAAGCACTTTGAGTTGTGCAGGCATACCGTAGCCGTACAGCGGGTAGTTAAAAATCAGCAAATCGCTTTCCAGTATTTCTTCAAGAATACTGCGCATATCGTCGTTGTGAATGCAGGTGCCGCCGTTATGCATACAGCTGAAACAGCCTGTGCAGTACTCAATGTGCTTGTCAATTACGTTAACAATATGCACCTCATTACGTGCATCCTGATTCAAGCCGTCAATAAATGCATGGGTAATATGCATAGTATCGCTGCTTTCCCTCTTGGGGCTGCCGTTAAATACAAGTATTTTCATAATCTACTCCTTATCTATTACCGTTTCAATAACATATTTTTCTTTAAGAACGCCAAGCGCTTTGTAGTGCGGCATCTGTGAATGAGCGGTAAGTGCTGCATTATCTCTCCATAACTCGTGAAGATAAAGAATATCCTTTTCCTCGGGAATATCAAACTCATATTTGATGTTGCCGTCCTCATTCTGCGCCGCTTTATCAATGCCCTGCGCAATAATCGCGTTATAAAAAGCATCTCTTTGACCCGGCTTTAATATGTACTTAACTTCAACCTTAATCATTTTGTTTTCCATCCATTCGCCTTTTGTAATACAGGAAATGTGTTCAGTGCGCTTCTCGCCCATAAGCGGAACATCGACATCCTCATTGGTGTACTGATAGGTGAAACCTACCTTCTCCTGTACTCGCTTTGACTTATTATTTCCGTCATAGTAGCCGCACCAGACCTTGCTCATACCGAGGTCTGCAAAAGCGTGGCGAAGCAACTCGCGTGCTGCTTCGGGAATAATCCCCTGCCCCCAGAACGGTTTTCCTATCCAGTAGCCGAGCTCGCACTCATCCGCTTTGTCAGAAATGTGGTTTTTACCTTCGAGCATCAACTCAATCGCACCGATTGCCTTGTTGTCGGATTTAAGGCAGACTGCATAAGCTTCAGCACCACAAAAAACATTCTTTATAATTTCGCGGCTCTCCTCAATACTATTATGCGGTTGCCACCCTGCAATCGGACCGACGTCAGGGTCTTTTGCATAATTGTATAAATCCTCTGCGTCGCTTTCTTCCCAAGGGCGCAGAATTAATCTTTCAGTATAAAGTGACATAATCTATCCTTTTAAACTATCGCAAAATGCTTCTATTTTCTGCTCATTTTCCTCACTCGGCTTTGACTTTGGATCAACAAGAATCATCTCATTCTCAAATTCTGAAATGCCGAGCGCCGACTTAAGCTTTATAAAAGCTTTCTCCGCGCCGTTACCTGCCTGGCACGCAAATGCGCATATGCTTTTGCCGGTGATATCGTTATCCCTTATGAATGTGCGAAGCGGCGGCGCCATATTGCTTGCCCAAACCGGGAAACCGATAATCACGCGCTCGTAATCATCACCGCAAAACTCATAAGGCTCAAGTGCAGGCTTTTCTGCCATAACGGCGTGCATTCCGCCCCACATAAACTTGCGAAAGCCGCTATCAGGATACGCCTTTTTAGGGTAAAGACGAAGCGTGTCCGCTCCGATGTTATCGGCAATCCTTTTTGCGACATACGCAGTGTTTTCTTCCATTGAATAATATACAATAATGGTTTTCATAATCTTCTCCTGTTTAAGATAATTATGTTCGCTTTGCAAGGCTCATAACGCGCAGATAACTAAGCAGCGCAAGCACACCTGAAATCAGTGTGAAAATAACTGTTATAAGGTTGTAGTTCATACGCGTGCCAAGGAATACCACGAGCACCGTAAGACCCATAACAACAAACATATTCGGCAGCATATATATTGCAACTGCTGCACTCTGCTTGATGACCTCGACCTCGTTCTCCCAGTCAAGTCGCATATGCTTTATACCGCAAACACAGCCCCACGCTGAAGAAAAGGCGCACAGAGCAAAGCCAAGAACAATATGCAATAAAGTATCAATAACAGGCACCTTTGCCGAAATGCACACCAGCACGGTTGAAATCGCCATAAACGGCACCGTCAGATACATATTAAATAGCATTTTGCCTTGATACAAGGTCTTTTTGTCGATTGGCAGGCTCTGAACAATCCAGTAGTTTTTACCCTCAAGCGAAGGCGAACTCGCCGTTGTTGCAAACATACCGATAAAAAAGTAGATAATGAACGGAATTGCAGGCTGCAACATCTTTGCAGTAAGCGGTGCGTCCCTCACGACGACTTTAAGTATTGTGTCAAAGCCGACAAACAGCGTAACCAAGCCGAAAAGCACCGCAAGTATCACGCCCATTGCGCCGTTAACCATATATGTAGTTGAGCCGCTCATACGCTTGAACTCTTTAAATGCGATTGAATTCACGATGCTCTTGCTTTTTTGAGCAGACATACTGTAGCTTTTTGCCGCCGCATGCGACTTAAGCGCAGAATTGATGTTTCTGTACGAGTTACCAACAATATAGAACACAACGCAAAACAGCGCTGCACTGACGCCGATAAGCAGCAAAATGCCTAAAGGTGAACTCTTTGTAACCGCATCTGAAAACCAGCCTGCCGGCATATAATATTTTGCCGCGCCGGTGGTTGCGCCGGAGATATCCTCCAACGTCTGCTGTACCTTGTCTTCCCTGAATATGTCTTCAATAATAAACCTCAGCCCGAAGCAGAAAATCACAAATACAAACGACAGAACAGTCTGCACAATATTCGTTTTTCTGAATCCTGCGCTTATTCTCGTAATAAGAAAACCGATAAATGATGCTAACAGCATAGGTATTATCGGCAGTATCAGCGAAAGCACAAGCCAAATCGGGTATGTAATAACGCTCGGGCGCGCATAGTAGCCGTAACCCGCGAGCATTGCAACCGATATACTGACATACCACGGCAGACTTTTGATATACATATAGATAAACTTGCACGACGCTACAGTCCTTGACTCAAAAGGCAGTGACATAAGCATATCGTATTCTTTAAAGTTAAACAGATAGCCGTTTGTTTTAAAAAATGTGAACACAAAGCTGAGAATGCTTATTGTCAGCGCGCACATAACGGGTGCAGAGTCAATAATGCCGTACTGACCGTAACCGACGCACATCGACACGCAGTAAGCCATCACCATTGCATAAAGAACAAATGCGCCGACGATGCTTCCAACAATCTTTTTGCGCTTCTTTTTATCGTCACAATGCCTGAAAATGTTAATCTGACTCGTTGATAAAAGCAGCGTTTTCAGAAGAATAATGCTATTTTTGCTCATTGTCAGCCTCCAGAAATGCCTCTTCAAGCGAGAGTCCCTCGGTAACTTCTTCTATGCTGCCGGATGCAATAATCCTGCCGTGCTTGATAATAGCAATTTTGTTGCACAGCTTTTCCGCAACGTCAAGCACGTGGGTTGAGAAGAAGATAGCAGTTCCCTGCTCGCACATCTCGTGCATAATTTTCTTGACCGTGAAGGAAGCCTTCGGATCAAGACCGACAAACGGCTCATCGAGCACAAGCAGTTTAGGCTTGTGAATCAGCGCGGATATCAGCGCAACCTTCTGCTTCATACCGTGCGAATACGAGCTGATAAGGTCGCCGAGCGAGTCAGTAATTTCAAATGTATCGGCGTACTTTTTTATACTCTCCTGTCGCTCAGCAGCACTGATGCCGAAAACATCGGCAACAAAATTGAGATACTGCATACCGGTGAGATTTTCGTACAAATCCGGATTGTCGGGAATATACGCGGTAACTCTTTTGCAAGCCATCGGCTCGTCTTTAACAGAGTGACCGTCAATGTAAATCTCACCCTCTGTGAAGTCAAGCACACCTACAACGGCACGGATTGTAGTTGATTTACCTGCGCCGTTATGACCGATAAAGCCGTAAATATCGCCGCTTTCAACGGTGAGAGTAACATTATCTGCGGCTTTTTTGTCAGTGCCGTAGGACTTTGAATAATTCTTTATCTCAAGCATATTTCGATTTTCCATAACAATCTCCTCAAAATTATTTCCATGGGCGTTTTTTATCCCGCCAGCCTTTTTCTTTCCAATATTTCACATCGGCTTCGTTCCAGCCGTTTTTCTGCAGCATACGCATAATGTGGAACATAGCTTTTGTTTTAACACCCGGCTTAACATTACCGTTGTTAACATTAATCTTCCTTGCGATTGAATCAGTCGTTTTCTCAATCTGATTTTTCTTTTTATCGCTAACTCCGTTCCAGTCGGTAGCAGCAACACCCATTCCGAACTTATATGTTTTTGCAACGCCCCAGTAAAACAGGCTGTCTGCCATATCTTTATTAGTGGACTTCATGCCACCGCCTGCTGCTGTGGATATACAAACACCCTGCTTCTTAAACATTGATTCTTCCGGACGGTGCACCATCCAGCGATAACCGTAATGGTCAAGAAACGCCTTCATTGAACCCGTTGCGTGGTAAACGTAAACAGGACTTGCGAGGATTATAACATCCGCCTCGTTCAAAGCCTTTGTAATCGGCGCAAGCTTTTCATAATGCGGGCAAAGAGCCTCGTCAACAGTAAAGCACTGCGTACAGCCGCAGCAGAATTCGCCGAAATCACGCGGCAGGAAAAACTCCGTCACTTCACCGCCGATTTTTTCGGCAAGCATATGAGCTATATGATAGGTTGAGCCCTTATGACTCTGACCGTGAATAATTACTGTTTTCATGCTAATCTCCTAAAACCATAGGTATAAATCTCAATCCGTTAATGACCTGCTCCTCGTTTGTTGCATAAAAGCCAAGTTTCTGGTATATCGGCACTGCATACGGCGATGAATTAACAGTCATTATGTCTGTTTTGACTGCATTGAATAATGCCCTGCCGATTCCCTGCCCCTGATACCTGCCATCAACAAAGAACAGCGCAATGTGCTTACCTTCATTCCTTGTGGCTATCACACCGACCAAAGAATCAGAAAAAGCACCGTAAAAGGTCAGCATTGACAGGTAGTTGGAATTATGAATACTCTTGTAAAACTCATCAACGCCCTCTTGCGAGTAGTCAGGCGCTTCATATTCAAGAAACACCTTCCACACCAAATCAAGAGCAGGTGCTATTTCTTCTTTATTTAGTTCTCTAATATCCATTCATTTCACCGTCAATCTAATATATTTTACCACAAAAAAACGAAGCAGGCAATAACCTGTTCCGTTTTTTGGAGCTGATAGTCGGACTCGAACCGACGACCTGCGCATTACGAATGCGCTGCTCTACCAACTGAGCCATATCAGCGATTATTATTTGCTGAATAATTACAGCTTGATTATTTTAACACTATTTTAGTGAAAAATCAAGAGTTATTTAACAGGTTTATCAGAGTTTGAAAAACAAAGTCCACAGACGATTTTCGGACTTCATTTCTGCCGATTTCGCCAAACTGTTTTGTGAATGTCTGAACCTCGCCGTTGATGCAGAAACCGAAGCAAACCATACCAACCGGCTTTTTTGCAGTGCCGCCTGTCGGGCCGGCAACGCCGGTAACGCCGACACCGACTTCGCTGTTTGCAGCTTTGGCAACGCCGAGAGCCATCTCGCGCGCAACCTGCTCTGACACAACACCGTACTCGCTTATTGTGTCCTCACTCACGCCGAGGTACTTCATCTTTTCCTCATTTGCATATGTTGTAAACGAAACGTCAAGCACTTTTGAAGCGTTTGCAACATTAACAAGCGTGCCGCAGCAGAGCCCGCCGGTGCAGGACTCTGCAAACGAAATGTGATAACCTTTGTCAATTAACAGCTCAACTGCCTGTTCTTCAAGTTTCATTAGTTACTCCTGTTCAGTTTCCTGCTTTTTCGTCACAATTGCAGTATTAACCATATGATTTCTGACCGACTTTACGGCAATTGTGAGGTCGTCCGTTTCACAGGTGAAAACCTCGCCGTCATTCGGCACACGCTGCAGAACATCGCAGACGTAACCGTTAAACGTGTCGTACATATCCTCATTCATAAGGTCAAGACCAAGCGTGTGCGAAACCTCTGCAATATCGGCGCTGCCCTTGAT
>CAYZPT010000027.1:0-16771 GCA_964480285.1 uncultured Bacteroides sp. | reverse complement strand
CCATTCTACATTCTCCATTCTCAATTAATAATCGAACGTTTTCTTAATATTGAGCTGCATATCCTCATACGCTGCTGCGACAGTTTCGCTTGTGGAAACCTCAGCAACGCCTACACGCCACCAGCTTTCAAAGCCGGGTGTCATTGTCTTGGGAAGAACTTTGATGTCGAATACGCAGGACTTTGTCTGCTTTTTAGCGTCCTCAAGCGCGGCGCGAAGCTCGTCTGAATTGTGGATTGAATAACCGATTGCGCCGTAGCCCTCTGCAATCTTTGCAAAGTCGACTGTCATTTCAGCGCCGTCGAGCATACCTGTTACGGGGTTCCTTGCGCGGAAAACTGTGCCGAAGGTATCTGTACCCTGGTTGTTCTGCAGGTTTTCGATGCAGCCCCAGCCGAGGTTGTCAAATACGCAGACGTTAATCTTCAAGCCCTCCTGCAATGAGGTGTAAAGCTCGCTGTGACCCATAAGGAACGAGCCGTCGCCGGTGAAGGTGTAAACCTCTGCCTCGGGCTTTGCAAGCTTTGCGCCGAGCGCGCCGTTAACCTCGTAACCCATATTTGAATAGCCGTATTCCATATGGTAGGTGCCGCGCGCCTTCGGTCTGAACAGGCGCTGCATATCACCGGGAAGTGAGCCGGATGAGCCGAGAGCGATATCCTCGTCGTCCATAAATTCATTGATGATACCGAGTGCAAGAGTCTGGTTAAGACCGCCGTCAAGCTCTGTTGAGTAGAACTCGTCAACGATAGCGTCCCAGTCAGCCTTTGCAGCCTCGATTTCAGTTGTGTACGCTGTCTTGTAGCCGTCAAGCGCGCCGTCGATAGCAGTGATTGCCTCGCGTGCGTCGGCAATGATAGCCTCAGCGTCCATCTTATATGCGTCAAACGGGCAGATGTTGATGCCGAGCACCTTTCTGTCCTCGTTGAACAGCCACTTTGACGAAGTGGTGAAATCGGAAAATCTTGTGCCGACGCCGATTACAAGGTCAGCGTCCTTTGCGATAACATTGGCAGCCTTGCCGCCGGTTACGCCGATACCGCCGAGGTTAAGCGGGTGTTTCCAATCGATAAGACCCTTGCCCGCCTGTGTTTCGGTAATCGGGATATTGCACTTTTCAGCAAGTGCAAGGAGTTCCTTTTCAGCGGAGCTGTAACGCACACCGCCGCCGCAAACGATGATAGGCTTCTTTGCAGCCTTGATTAGCTCAACTGCTCTGTCGAGCTGTGAATCACTGATCGGTCTGCGGTCAATGTGCCAAACGCGCTTTTGCAGGAAGTGCTCGGGATAATCGTAAGCCTCGCCCTCAACGTCCTGCGGCATTGCAAGGCAAACTGCGCCTGTGTCCGCCGGGTCGGTGAGAACACGCATTGCGTTAATGCAAGCGGTCATAAGCTGCTCGGGACGAACAACTCTGTCAAAGTAGTGGCAAACGCCCTTGAAAGCGTCGTTAACGGTGTGGCCGTAATTCTCAAAGAATTCTGCCTGCTGAAGCACCGGATCGGGCTGGCGGCAAGCAAATGTGTCGCCGGGGAGAACGAGAAGCGGAATTCTGTTTGCAGTCGCACAGCCGCAAGCAGTTACCATATTTGTAGCGCCGGGGCCGATTGACGAAACGCAAGGGATAATCGCCTTTCTGTCCATCTGCTTTGCATATGCAACAGCGGCAAGCGCCATATTCTGCTCATTCTTACCCTGGAAAAATGTGAGGTTGTGGCCGCCCTGCTCAAGAGCCTGACCAACGCCGACTACGCAGCCGTGACCGAAAATACCGAACATTCCGGAAACGAACTTTGATTCAACGCCGTCAACCTCAATGTACTGATTGTCAAGGAACTTAACAAGTGCCTGGGACATTGTGAGTCTGATTCTTTTCATATTGTTACCTCATTTGAATTATGAATTATGAGTTATGAATTATCCTTTATCATTAAAACTCGATTTCGTCAAGCTTAACCGGTCTGTGCTCTGCTACTGACTTCTTTGCAGCAAGTCCGAGGCGGAGAGCTTCAAGTCCGTCGTTTACTGTAGTCTGTGTTGCGTTATCGTTAACAACAGCGTCAACAAACTCTGTCATCTCGTCAACGAAGGACTGCATATATCTTTCAAGGAAGAAGTACAGCGGCTTGTCTGTCATATTACCGTTTTCGTTGATGTACGAAACGTTAGTAGGTGTGTCGTTAGCAGCGGAAGCCTGACCGCCTGAGCCGAACACTTCAAGTCTCTGATCATAACCGAAGCAAGCCTTGCGGCAGTTGTCGATAACGCCGATTGCGCCGCTCTTGAACTTGAGGGCAACAAGTGCAGTGTCAACATCGCCTGCTTCGCCGATTGCAGGATCAACCATAACGGTTGCGTTAGCGTAAACCTCGTCAACCTCGCCGCCGATGAAGCGCGCCATATCAAAATCATGCACTGTCATATCAAGGAAGATACCGCCCGAAACTGCAACGTACTCCGGCTTCGGAGGCTCAGGGTCGCGGGATGTAATTTTAATAATCTGAAGATCGCCGAGCTTGCCTTCGTTTGCAAGCTCTTTAATATGTGCAAAGTTGTGGTCATAGCGGCGGTTAAAGCCAATCTGCAGCTTAACGCCTGCCTTATTAACCTCGTCAATAACCTTCTTGATCTTTGCAACTGTAAGGTCAACAGGCTTTTCGCAGAAGATGTGTTTGCCTGCCTGAGCCGCTTCGCAAGCGATGTCTGCGTGCGTGTCTGTAGATGAGCAGATAAGCACTGCGTCAATCTCGGGATTATTCAGAATCTCATGATAATCCTGATAGTAGTTCGGGATAGAAAGTTCCTCTGCAACTTTCTTTGCGCTGTCAACAAAGATATCCGAAATGGCAACAATCTCTGCCTGCGGAATATGATATGTAATTGACTTTGCGTGAACCTGACCTATACGGCCTGCGCCGATAATACCAACCTTTAATTTTTTCATAGTACACCTCTCAATTATTGTGCCGGGCACATATTCAATTTATTGTAACACAGCAGAAAATATATTGCAATATTATATATTAACAAATTAATAGAATTTTCATAAGATAATAAAGAAAATTACAAGCCCCGAAAGTTGGTCGGTGGCTTGCGCCCGTGAATAGCCGACCAATGGGGCTTGCGTTTTCAGCTTAATTAATATTTTTCTTTAACGACCTTATCATAAAGTCCTGTTTTGGGGTTGTAGCGATACGTTGTGCGATAGTCGCTGCTTGTGTAATCTTCAAAGCAGTTTTCCTCGTCGTTAAAGGAGCAGTGCTCATAAAGGCTGATAAAGTCCTTCATCACCTTTTTGTCCTTATCGCCCAGTGAGTTGTAGTAATCGCACACTCCCCTATACGCGTTGGCACGCGAGATGTTATACGACCTGAAGTCGCTGCTGCCGGTAAACTTGACCTTGTCGTTATTCTTGTCAAGTTCAAGGTGCTCATTATCCTTGATGTAAATAACGATCTGCGTTTTTGCGGAATTTGCGGCAACCTTGTCGCCACTTTTTGCAACGCTGATAAGGTACGGAATCGCAGCGCCCGACGACCTGCGGATATTTGCAGTGTCAAGCATTTCAATCCTGCCTTCGCTGCTCGCCTTGATGTTATATTCAGCACAGCGCGCGTCAATATTCGCAAACGACAGCGCGATGAACATAGCAGAGCAAACAAGAATAATCGGCTGGAAATAGCTGATTTTCGGTGCAAAAATGTGCAGGATAAAAAACGCAATCATAATCAGTATCATCACCATCAGCGTGCTGACGAGCACACGGTTTGCAGACAAGCCGTAAATGCTGATGTTAAGTTTCATTTTCTGCATTGAAATGACAATCAGCAGCACCGAAAACAGCGAGATGAAACACGACAGCACCTTGATTGCCGGCGACATTTTGCCGCTTTCTTTTTTGGTAAACGCGTTGACTAACGAAATAATAATCACGTTGATTACGCAGACCGCGAACATCTCGTAAAATCCGCGGCGTGCAAACGCGCTTGCGGTGTATTCGTAGTCAGCGGGAAGTATGCCCTTGAACGCGTCAAAGAAGTAAGCAAGCTGCGAAAACAGATACACAATGTAGGTAACCGAAACCGTGCTCAAAAACGCCACGCTGATTGGACTTGCAACAAACCTTGCGGCGTCGCCGCTCTTTTGGTTTTTCTTCTGCGCTTCACCGCGCTTGTTGTAAAAGTAGCTGAACAGAAACGGCGTAGCGATAACTGCAAGCACAATCTCCGCAACGTAGATGCCAAGGTTTTTGATAATTTTGCCGACGAGCGCTTCAAATGCGGCGTCGCTCTTGACGAGCAGCGGGATTACGATTCCGAGCACCGGCATTGCAACCGCAACACCGATTACCGAGTAGATAAACCGCTTGTTTTTCTTTGACGATGCGAGCGCCGAGCCAAATACATTCGGCAGCCCTTCAAACGGCTGAATAAACACCGAATATGCCAGGTTAAATAGCACCTTGAAGTTGCCCTGCCTGCGCGTGAAGCTGCCGCTTATGCCGAGGACATAAAAGCCGTACAGCCCGAACACGAGGAAGAACATTATCGAGTTAATCAGCAGGTTGTCATACAGCGTGAAAGTCACCGAGCCTGCGACGGAGAGCGCTCCGCACGAAAGTGAGAACAGCGACTTTTTTGCCGACCTTTTCCACAGATACGCGGTTGTTATAGCAAACAGCACCAGATACGCGATTGTGAAGCCGAGCTTAACGCCCTTGAAAAGCCCGAAGTCGAGCATCAGAAACGATGCGAGCAGTGTTAAAAAGAAGAACAGATTGTCTTTCTTTTCAAACGGCTTGTAGACCTTTTTTTGCGGTACATAATACTGCTGCGGATAATACGCCTGCGGCGGTTGTTGGTACTGCTGCACAGGCTGCGCATATTGCTGCGGCTGATACTGCGGCGGTGCATAGTAAGTGCCGTTGTTGTTTGGATTATTGTTATTGTTCATAATTATCCCTCCTTACCAGCGATAATCAATACGATAAAGTGTTTTTGTTTCTTTATCAAAGAAATAAATTAACGCACCCCATTCATCATTTGGGTCACCGTTAATGCGGTCAATATAATACAGGTCATTATTGGAGATTTTTGAATAAAGTTCTCCGTCTCCCGTTGTTTCAGCTTCACAAAAATGGTTTAAAAGATTTGATAGTTTTTCATCGTCCGACGAAGAAACAACGTTGTATTTTCCATTAAACTGCGGAACGGCTTCATAAACATATTCGTTGTACTCAACCCAGTCGCCGCCGCCTACGCTTTGCTCACCGTCAGTTTCAACATAACCCGTAGGTATTAAAGGGTCTTGGCTGTTATCAGGAACTTTCATTTCTTCAAGCATCAATACTCCGGCTATGCCGTAAAGTAATATCCACGGTGATGCAAGAACTAAAACAATTACAGCGCATACTACAATTATTGTGCGCTTTTTCTTTTTAGTCACCTTCATCATCTCTGTATTCAATTATATCGGCAGGCTGGCAGTCGAGCTCCTTGCAGATTGCGTCAAGCGTGGAAAAGCGAATAGCCCTCGCCTTCCCCGTTTTGAGTATCGACAGATTAGCCTGCGTAATGCCTATTCTGTTTGCCAGCTCAAGCGAACTCACCTTACGCTTGGCAAGCATTACGTCTAAATTAATTACTATCATAAAATCACCGTAATAATTGAGAGTTGAGAGTTGAGAATTGAGAATTAATGGTGCTGCGCACGTCTATTATAATAGGTGTGGACAAAGTCCACCCAAAATTCTCCATTCTCCATTCTAAATTCTACATTCTAAACAACAAGATCATTATCCTCTTTAATCTCAATCGCCTTTTTAATTACATCGCGGACGACGCGGATGACAAGCGCCATAAACGCTTCGCCAAAAGCGAGGAGAATCACCGTTTCAATTGACTTGTAGCACAGCGCGATTACAACGTATGAAATAATGCCGACCAACGCCGCATACAGGCAGCACCACATCAGCGTGCCGAGTATAATCACGTTGCGCTCGTCAAACACTATGTCGTGCTTTATGTTGGTGAGCAGCTTATCAAGGCAGACAAGCGCAGCGTAGCCCGCAGGAACTACTGCGTAAAACGGAAAAATCAGATACTTGCCGTGCTCGGCAATCATAACGAAGTAGAGCGCGTCGCCGTCCTGCTGCCGCATAAGAATCGGGAATAAAACCACCGCAGCGGCAAGCAGAAAATAACATACTCTGACGACAATCTGCGTCAGCCCTGCGCTTTTAATACTGTATTTCATAGCGCACCTCCACAGGTAATTTTCACCACTGTTATACCACTAAAATTATCGTTTGTCAATAATTTGTTATCATTTTTCAGATATTTTTTGCAAAAAAGAGCCTCCCTTGTGTAAAGGGAGGTGGCTGCCGTCAGGCAGTCAGAGGGATTGTTCGAATGTCGATACAACCCCTCAGTCGCATAAATGCGACAGCTTTGCTAGCGCAGACGCTCCCCTCTGTCACTTCGTGACATCTCCCCGTTAATCGGGGAGTACCTTACACAGGGGAGCCTAATCAGTTTCTATTTTACTCTTGTAATCAGTGCGAATTTGTATGGTTCGAGGGTTATTGTACGCGCGCCGCTGATTTCGCCGAGGAGGGTGTATGAGTTGCTCCACTCGTCGCCGATTTCAATTTCAACCGGCATTTCGTCAAGGTTCATTGCAACAAGCACCTCGCTTGCGTCGTCTGTACGCTTGTAAGCGATAGTCTTGTGCGAGCAGAACACCGGCTCAAACGCACCCTCTTTAAAAACGTGGCAGCCGCGCCTGATTTCGCCAAGGCGCTTGTACCATCGCAGCAGTTCAAGATTCATATTATCCCACTGCATACAGCCGCGGTTAAACGGATCCTTGTAACCCATCATACCGATTTCGTCGCCGTAGTAGAGCGACGGCACGCCGGGCAGTGTATACTGCAAAAGTGATGCGAGCTTCATAAGCGAAATGCCGTGAAGATAGTCGTAGTTTGACAGGTTATTGCGCTCGTACTGCCATTCCCTGCCGTGACCTTCGCAGTCCTCGCCGGCAAGGCGGTTGATAGCGCGTTCCGTGTCGTGCGTACCAATATGATTCATCAGCACGTTAGTAACCTGCGGCGGATAATTCTCCACTATACCGAGGACGGTATCAAAGAACGCGTCCGCATTCTTGAAGCGCACAAAGTTGAGAATCGCATCCGCAAACGGGTAGTTCATAACCGAATCAAGCTGCTCGCCCATAAGGTAGCGCCTGCGCTCGCCGTATGCAAACTTTGTGGTCGCGTCCTCCCAGACCTCGCCGATAATAATGGCGTCAGGGTTTTCGTCCTTAACGGTTTTGCGCAAATCGTCAAGGAAAATGTCGGGCAGTTCATCTGCAACGTCAAGCCGCCAGCCGCTTATGCCGCAACGCAGCCACTTGCGCAGAATACCGTGCTTGCCGCAGATATAATTGCGGTAGCTTTCGTCCTCCTCCTGAACCTCAGGCAGGAGCTTGATTCCCCACCAGGAATGGTAATCATCGGGGTAGTTGATAAACTTATACCACGAAAAGTACGGGCTTTCCTTACTGTTGTAAGCGCCCACGCTTTTATAATTGTTATAAATATTAAAATACTTGCTGTCACAGCCTGTGTGACTGAAAACGCCGTCGAGGATAATGCTGATGCCGTACTCCTCTTTTGCCTTTTTGCAAAGGTCCTTAAGGTCATTCTCGTTACCGAGGAGCGGATCAATTTTCTCATAATCCGCAGTGTCGTAGCGGTGGTTTGAGTTAGCCTCAAAAATCGGATTGAGGTAGATGCAGGTAACGCACAAATCGGCAAGATACGGCAGTTTTTCCTCAATGCCCTTGAGGTCGCCGCAGAAGTAGTCGTTGTTCCACACGCCGTTCATCTGTTCTTCTCTCCAGAAAGGCTCATCGCCCCAGTCGCGCATAACGCGGCTTTCGCGCACGTCAAATTTCGGCGTACCACTGTTGAAAAAGCGGTCGGGGAAAATCTGATAAATCAGACCGCCCTTGAGCCAGTCGGGTGTGGTGAAGTTCTTGTCGTAAACAGTCTGCTGAAAGTCGTTGCCCTCAGCCGCAATGTCGCCGACACCGCCGCCTATATTGTAAACGAAATTCCTGCCCCACGGCGTATCAATTTCAAAATGATACCAGTAAAGTCCGGGTGTAGTTGCCTGAAAATGCAGTTCCCAATACTCGTGGTCGTTGCCGCACATACCTGCCCAGAACATAGAGTAATACACGTTTTCCTCATTGTCCTTATGCACGCACAGCAGCGCGCAGTTGCAGTTCATACTTCTGGGTACAACAATTCGGAGCCTTACCCCCTCATCGGTGGCAATGGCTCTGATTATATCCTTGTATTCGGTTTTGCGTGAATTGAATATCTGCATTTTTCAGTATAAAGTGGACAGTTAAGGGCGGATAATATCCGCCCCTACAGTTTATTTTGTTTTCTTAGTTCTCTTTCTCGGAGTTTTCTGCGCCGGCTTTCTGGACGGTCTCGGAGTAGGCTTTGCATCCTCGGGAACAGGAGCAGTGTGCCATACGCGATTAGCATAGTCCATAATCGAACGGTCTGCGCTGAATACGCCTGCGCCGCTGATATTCATCAGTGACATCTGAGCAAACTTCTCTTTATCGGCATATAATTCCTGAATCTTCTGCTGTGCCTTCTGATAATCTGCAAAATCAGCCAGTGCCATATACGGATCAATATTCATAAGCGAAGATGTAATCTCATCAAAACGCTTGCCGTTAACGCCTGCCATAATAAAGTCGATGGCGTTTTTAAGCACTTCGTTGTTGCTGATATAGTTCATCGGATAATAGCCAACGCGCTTGAGCTCCTCAACCTCGGGAGTTTTCATACCGAAGATTACGATATTGTCAGCGCCTACTGCATCGTAAATCTCAACATTTGCACCGTCGAGCGTGCCGAGAGTGATTGCGCCGTTGAGCATAAGCTTCATATTACCTGTACCCGAAGCCTCTGTGCCGGCGAGCGAAATCTGCTCGGACACGTCAGCGGCAGGCATAAGCATCTCTGCAAGAGATACGCTGTAATCCTCAACAAATACAACCTTGAGCTTGCCGTTCACGTCAGGGTCGTTGTTGATAACCTTTGACAGTGCGTCAATAAGCTCAATAATCTTCTTTGCCATAAAGTAGCCCGGAGCCGCTTTTGAAGCAAAGATGTAAGTTTTAGGATGATACTCTGCGTTCGGGTTAGCCTTGAGCATCTGATACTCAGCGATGATGTTGAGCACATTGAGCTGCTGCCTCTTGTACTCGTGAAGGCGCTTAACCTGAACATCAAAGATTGAATCGGGATCAATGTCGACGCCCTGCTTACGCTTGATGTATTTTGCAAAACGAACTTTGTTTTCGTACTTAATCTCGGTGAGCTTTTTAAGAACTTTCTTGTCGTCCTTGAACTCGCGGAGCTTAAGCAGCTCGTCTGACTTTGTGATGAAATCGCTGCCGATGAGCGAAGTGATATACTCGGTAAGCGCAGGGTTTGCCTGGCAGAGCCAACGTCTGAATGCGATACCGTTTGTAACATTTGTGAATTTATCGGGTGTGAGATTGTAGAAATCGCTGAATACGGTGTCCTTAAGAATCTCGCTGTGGAGAGCGGAAACGCCGTTAACGCTGTGCGAGCCAGCCACACAGAGGTTAGCCATACGGACTACGCCGCCGGAGATAATAGCCATTCTCTCAACTCTGTCAGCGTCCTGCGTTGCAGACCATACGTATGATCTGAAGCGGTTATCAATCTCCTTAGTGATCTGATAGATACGCGGAAGCAGACGTGAATACAGTTCCTCTGTCCAGCATTCAAGCGCTTCTTTCATAACGGTGTGGTTTGTGTAAGCCACTGTCCTTGTAACGATTGACCAAGCCTCGTCCCAGCCGTAGCCGCACTCATCGAGCATAATACGCATAAGCTCGGGGATAGCCATAGTCGGGTGAGTATCGTTAATATGGATTGCAGCCTTTTCGGGCATATTGTCAAGAGTGCCGTACTTTGTAAGGTGGCGCTGAATGATATCCTGAATCGAAGCAGAAACAAGGAAGTACTGCTGACGGAGACGGAGCGCCTTGCCCTCAGGTGAATTATCCGCAGGATAGAGAATCTTTGAGATAGCCTCTGCCATAGCGGACTGCTCCATAGCCTTGATATATGAGCCCTGGTTGAACAGTGCCATATCGAGTTCAGGTTTCTTTGAAGCCCAAAGACGAAGCCTTGAAACGCCCTCACCTGCGCCGGAAACATACATATCGTAAGGAATAGCCGTTACTACGTTTGCGTTAACGTGGTTAACGTGGTGGTAGTCGCCGTCCCACGAGTCAACAATTTCGCCCTCAAACTTAACTTCGCACGCACGCTCCTCACGAGGAACAAGCCAAACGTCGCCGCCGGGAAGCCAGAAGTCAGGAAGCTCAGTCTGCCAGCCGTCAACAAGCTTCTGCTTGAAGATACCCGCCTCATAGCGGATTGAGTAACCCATTGAGTTAAAGCCGTCTGTTGCAAGACCGTCAAGATAGCAAGCGGCAAGTCTGCCGAGACCGCCGTTGCCGAGACCTGCGTCCGGCTCAAGCTCGTAAAGCTTATCGAGCTTAACATCCATAGCTGCAAGCGCATCGCTTACCGTCTTTGTGATGCCAAGGTTGTAAAGATTATTTTTAAGCGAACGTCCCATAAGGAACTCCATGCAGAGATAGTAAATCTGCTTTGAGTCCTCGCCTCTTGCCTTGTCTCTGAACTCGGAATGCTGCTGTGCAAGCTTATCCCTTACGATCATAGACACTGCCTTATAGAACTGCTCGTCAGACGCTACGTCGGGCGTAACGCCGAAAAAGTGTGACAATTTATCGGTTATTTGCTTTTTTGCTTGTGCCACGGAAAGTGTAGTTTTCATACAAATCCTCCAAAGATATATTGCTGATATTAAAGAATTATTTATCCTTTTTGTATATTATACACTAAAAATGCGATAATTTCAACAGTCAATCAATAAAATGCTGTCTATTATCTATTATATATAGATATTTTTAAGATATAAAAAGATATAAACGCTTATAAAACAGTCGCGGGAGGGCGCAGAGCCCTCCCATACTGATTATTTTTTCTTTTTTAAAAACTTATCCTTAAGGAGATTGACGAGTTCCATAATCTGCCGCAGGTTAATTGCAATCATTGCGAGCACAAGTACAGCTTCGATACCGTACATAACAATGCCAGATTCCATATAAAGCATAACGCCTGCCTGCGCCGCAAGAATTATCACCTCGATGATAATTATCGGCGAGTTGAATCTGATTTTGATAAAACGTTTTGTGTCGAAGCATCTTGCAACAAACACAACGATGAACGCCGCAAAGGTTGCAATTGCCGCACCGTTTGCGCCCATCTGCGGTATGAGTATAAGGTTAAGCACAACGTTCACTACTGCGCCTGCAAGCGCCGTGAACATTGACATAATATTTTTCTTTTCCGCCATATACACAGATGCAAGGAAGTTCACGTGGCAGGAAATTGCCGTCGCCATAATCAGAACGGGAACAAACTTCCACGAATCGTAATAGCTCGGCGCAACAAGTATTTTTGTCAGCAGCTGGCAAGTGATAATCAGCGCAGAGGCCACCGCAAAGGTACCGCCCGAATACACACGGAACACCTTTGTGAAGAAGTCCTCGGTGCCCTCGTTATCGTACTCATCAACAGCCGAAAGCTGCCATGCGTCAATAAATATGGTCGAAAAGATAATTACAAAATTGGGAATTTTTGAAGCGGCGGTGTAAAGTCCGTTTTCCGCCGAGCCGATAAAGCCAGTAACCATATATCTGTCCGACACATTGATAATCCACCACAGAATAATCGTCGGCATCATCGGAACAGAGTAGCGCAGCATATCGCCCCAAACGGACATTTTTATTCCTCTGAACTTCGTATGGCGCCAGAGTTTGCAGGTGAAGAACAGGAACATTACAGAGCACGCGTCGGACGCGATAATAGCAAAGATGTAACCGTTTACGCCCCACTTGAACACGCCGAGAAACAGCAGGTTAAACAGAAGCGTTGTAACCGTTGCAAGTATGCCGTCGATGGCGTAAGTTTTAACGTGACCCGAGCCGCGCACAAACTGCTGACAAAGCTGCCTGATACCTGAAACAAGCACAAATATATAGATTTGCACCATATAGTCGCCGAGGCAAAAATCCTTAATCTTAATAAGGCTTATCGGATACCACAGCGCCAGAAATACGAGAAAGCCGATAAACGTAGTGCGCAGACCGACGGTGAAAACTTCGCTTTTGTTGCTGTTTTTGTCGAGTGAAAAACGCAGAGCGGCACTGTTTATCTGCAAAAATACAATAGGAATAAGCACATTAACCGTCTGCTGAATGAGGTCCGCGTCGCCGTAATCGCTCGTTGTAAGCATTCGCGTAACGAACGGCATAAGCAGAAATGCAAGCGCTTTTGATGAAAATGTGCCGATTGCAAATATTAAAGTGTTGGTTGCCAGTTTTTTGTATTTATCCATATAATTATCCTTATAGCCTCCCCTGTGCAAAGAGAGGTGGATGCGAGCTTGCGAGCAGACGGAGAGATTGTGTTACCACAACATAGATCTAATCGTATGACAATCCCTCAGACGACTTCGTCGCCAGCTCCCTTTACACAAGGGAGCCAATAAAGTTACTCGCTGCGCTCGAGCGATTTAATATGACCAGTGGTTTTTATTGAACTTCATAAAGTGGGTTGAGCTTGTATATACGCATCCGGCACGGTAGACATCTTTGCCGTCTGCGCCCGTTTTGCCGATTACAAAATCGTACTCATAGCTATGGTAATACTTGAGCTGATGCTCACGCTCAACGCTATTTATCGTTATAAGAACACGGTTTTCGCCTGAGTTCATATTGACCTCGTTAAGTATGTACTTGTTTTCTTTATACTCAGGATAGTACAACCTGTTGCTGTCGACCTCTATGTAGCTTGAAGCGTCGGAATCTTCAGCGAGGGTAACTTCCTTATCGCTGCCGAACTTCTGACGGCATACGCTGTAAGTGCCGTCATCGTTGGGCTTATAGTAATACATAAAGCCGTTTTCCATAACAAGCTTGCTGTCGGAATTCTCTTCACTGTCGCGGAAAGGTGCCGCAACGCCGGTTTTATCATTAAGCTCAACAGTCAGATAATTAATCTTGCCGTTACCGTTATCAACAGCAAAGAACACGCGATTGAGAGAAATACCGACAAGGCGCATCTCTTTATCTGCAGATGAGTAAACCGACACAGGCTTCATCTTGTCAATGCTCATATAGCAAATAGTGTTGCCTGTTGTGATATAGAAAATCTTATTGTCGTAAACATAGGCAAAACGCACGTCTTTTGCTATCCTTGACGGCTTTGATTCACCCTTTGACAGCTTCATAAGATTATGTTCTTTTTCATCAACAAAGTACAGAAAGTCGCCGCGAAGATTAAGCGAGGACAGCTTATTCTTTGTTTCATAAATACAAGCATAATCCTCGGTTTCGGGATTCATACGGTATATGCCGTTATCGGTGATATGATAAATGTAAGAATAGTCGGTAGCAACCTGACCGCCGTTCATAAGGTTGCCGATTGTATTACCCTGGCGCTCAACGTTCATATCGAACTCTTTGAATTCAAGGTAGTCAACACGGTCAGCCGTGGTCGGCTCGGCAGTTGTTGTTTCCGTAGTGGTTACGGTTGTCTTTTCCGTAGTAGTTGTGGTGGTGTGACCCATGATTTTTTCATCATAGAAGGTATACACCGTCTTTGGCACGAGCGATGAAAAATCGAATCCCGGTGCCAGCACCTTTACGGTTACAACAAACACCGCAAGGCCTACAACAATCATAGATATAAGCACAAGGAAGCCTTTGAGCACCTTGCGTTCTTTCTTTTTCTTTTTGCGTTTTGTGCGCTTCTTGTCCGCGCTGTCGTTTTCAAAATAATCGTTTTTCATACAAAATCTCCAAACTTTTTTGCCTTCCCCCCGGGGAACTCCCCTTGACAGGGGAAATGTCTGCGCAGCAGACAAAGGGGTTAGCCGTCTGCGGCGAGCAAAAGGTGGCGGCGTAGCCGTCGGATGAGGGGTTAGATTATCTTACCTGTCCTGTGCCGAAAATAAGATACTTTGTTGATGTCAGTCCGTCAATGCCCATCGGTCCGCGTGCATGGAGTTTCTGAGTGCTAATACCGATTTCGGCGCCCAGTCCGAATTCGCCGCCGTCAGTGAAGCGTGTTGACGCGTTAACGTAAACCGATGATGAATCAATGCACTGCATAAACTTCTTTGCATTGTCGTCGTTATCTGTGATAATCGCTTCGCTGTGGCCTGTTGAATGCTCGTTGATATGGTCAATCGCCTCATCGAGCGAATCAACAGTCTTAACGCTGATGATATAGTCAAGATATTCTGTGTAAAAATCCTCCTCGGTTGCCGGGATAATACCGTCACACACCGCCTGTGCGCGCTCGTCGCCGCGGATTTCCACATTCTTTTCATCAAGGCGAGCCTTGATTTCAGGCAACGCCTGAGCAATAACGGCAGAGTGAATCACAAGGCTTTCGCAAGCGTTGCACACGCTGATACGCTGCGTTTTGGCGTTAAAGATAATTTCCGCAGCCATATCAATGTCAGCGCTCTCGTCAACGTAGATGTGGCAGTTGCCCGAGCCCGTTTCGATAACAGGCACAGTCGAGTTTTCAACAACAGACTTAATCAAGCCTTTGCCGCCGCGCGGAATAAGGCAGTCGAGGTAATCGGTCATCTTCATCATATCTGTTGCAGATGCGCGCGTTGTGTCCTCAACAAGCTGCACAGTGTCACGCGGGAAGCCGGCGCTCTCAAGCGCGTCCTGCATAACAGCTACCTCAGCCATATTTGAGTTAATCGCCTCTTTGCCGCCGCGAAGAATCACCGCATTGCCGCTTTTAAGGCAGAGTGCCGCCGCATCCGCCGTAACATTCGGGCGTGCCTCATAGATAATACCGATAACGCCGATCGGCACGGTAATTTTCTGAATCTTCAGTCCGTTCTCTTTTTCGTATTCGTACACAACCTTGCCGCAAGCGTCGGGCAGCGCCGCAACCTGACGAACGCCGTCGGCGATACCGTCAATACGCTCGGAATTCAGCATAAGCCTGTCAAGCAGACCTGCATTCAGCCCTGCTGCCTTGCCGTTTTCAAGGTCAAGCGCGTTGGCAGTGATAATTCTGTCCTTGTTATTTTCGAGCGCGTCCGCAATCGCAAGCAGCGCGCGGTTTTTATCGTCTGTGCTGACGCGTGACAAAAACGTCTGCGTCTTTTTCGCTTTGATTCCCAAATCCTTAACTGTCATAATTTACTCCTTCGGCAAAAATCTTGTGCCGACCTGCTTGCCCTCAAGTATTTTGTAGAGCTTTGTCGGCTTGTTACCGTTTGCAATCACAACGGGTATACCCGCGTCAGTAGCGATTTTTGCGGATTTAATCTTTGTGGTAAATCCGCCTGTACCGCGCGAGCCTGCGCCGCCTGCGAGAGATTCAATCTCCGGTGTGATTTCCTCAACGAGTTCAATAAGCTTTGCGTCCTTATTCTCACTCGGGTTGCTGTCGTAAAGTCCGTCTGTGTCGGTAAACATAACGAGCAAATCCGCGTTAATCAGCGCCGCAACAGTGGCGGAAAGGCAGTCGTTATCGCCGTTCACAAGCTCGTCAATCGAGATACTGTCGTTTTCATTTACGATCGGGATTGCGCCGTAAACAAGAAGCTGGTTGAACGTGTTGAGGAAGTGACGTCTGTCGTCCTCCTTTTCAAGCACGTCTGTGGTGAAAAGCATCTGTGCAACGACAATATCGTACTCGCCGAACATCTTGTCGTACATAAACATCAGTTCGCCCTGACCGATTGCCGCAAGCGCCTGAGTCTCCGGTATTTCATCGGGCTTTTCGGCAAGGTTGAGCCTGCCCATACCTATTGATATTGCGCCGGATGAAACGAGAATCACCTCGTGCCCCATATTGTGTAAATCCGCAAGTACAGACACGAGCTTTGCCATGCGTGCTATATTGGTTTTGCCTGTCTTATGCGTTAATGTCGAGGTGCCGACCTTAACGACAATCCTCTTTTTCTCATCAATTGACATATGCATACTGCTCCATTATTTATAATCTGTTGTATTATAGCACAGTAATATATGTAATGCAATAGATTTTGTAACTTTTTTGTAATATTTTAACATCACCGTCAATTCCGCATTCAGAACTCCGAATTACGCATTAAAAAAGGCTCCCTTTCGGAAGCCTTTTGGTGTCAGTATTACGCAACGTCCTTATGTGCGTCTGCAGCACGCTGCATTGCAAGCTTGAAGTCTTTTGTATCTGTAAAGATTTCGTGCTTGTAAGGATTCTTTTTCTGTTCCTTAGCGCGCTTGATAATAGCTGTGATAACAAGAATGTTAACTGCAAGTGCTGCGATTGCAACAACGCCCTGAGCTGTAGGTCTTGCGTCAGCAGCGCTGAGCACGAGGTCAGGATTCATTCTGCCGTCTGCGCCTGTAGCAAAGAGAGCTGCGTCCTTGTAAACTGTCGGAAGAGTTGTGAATCTTGAGTGGTTCTGGAAGCTCGGGAATACCTGAGCGAACATGCACCACAGTGCAAGAGTGTTTGCACGGTTCTGAATCCAGCCGCCCTTGTTCCAGAATGCATTAGCAAATGTAGGAGCAAGAAGAAGTGCAACACCGC
>CAYZPT010000026.1:0-17904 GCA_964480285.1 uncultured Bacteroides sp. | reverse complement strand
GATGTTATTGACAAGTATGTTAATTCTGCGCAGAGAATGATCAATGGCGAATATGCAATTTCAGGGATTTCTTACGATTCCAATACCTTTTACAACTGGCTTGCGGAATCGGGATACGATTTTGTAGAACTCAAAAAGTAATATTTCTTATTACAAAGCAAAAAACAGGACGCCTGTCTGACAGGGCGCCCTGTTTTTTTAATATTTGATTGTAAGAAACGGTTATTACTTTAACTCGCACAGATTCCAAAAGCCGTAATCTTTTATTTCATATTTTTCATTATCTATGTTTTTTATATCCATATCGGAAACAATCATTTTTTCTTCGTTAATAACAGTATTATCTGAACTTGTTTTAATCAGAATACTGTCATCATTTGTACACTGAACCGTTTGCTTATCACCTAAAATATCTCTTTTTAATATCTCATCGCGAATGTTTACAAAATCAATATTGCTTCCATAATAGTAATATCTCAGATAGACGGAGACGCGAGTGTGGTATTCGCTGTCATCCATATAAATAATTACTTTTTCATCCTTACAATCATCAAGACACGCGTACAAAGAGTCGCCGTAAGTTACATCAGGCGCTGCCTTTGTCTGATTAACATACAGCCCGAAAAATTCGGCGTTAAACAGCATAAAAGACAAAATAGCATATGCTATTATCATTTTTTTGTAATTTGCTTTCTTTATCAGAGAAAAAACGTTAATTATTCCAACGCTTTCAAAGTATATTAGGAAGTATGAAAGCACGCCGTATCGGTAAAACAAATCAATATAATTTTCATTGTTTACCACCATAAAAAACGATATTATTCCTGAGAATGCAGATACTGCAAAAAGTTTTTGATTGAAGGAAAAATCGCTTACTTTTTTAATAAGTGCAAATATATGATTAACTATTCCGAATATCATAAGTATGCCGCCGAGAAGATTGCCGTACATAAAGATATTAGGTCCGATTCCGATTGCTGTATAGTCAATCACGCTCATATCTACAAATGTTATTACAAGATTTTTTGCAGCGTTAATTATTATGTCGACAATACTGCCGCTTGCAAACACCATACTGTCATAACGCGTGTAGTGTTGCATTTTTGTGATTGATAAACCAAAGAACTTTATTTCGTCTAGTACACCAAGATTTATCAGACCGAAAAGAACAAACGGTAAAGAAAACAGTAAAACAGTAAAAAAGCTGATAACGGTATTCTTAATTGAGATTTTCTTTTTTATTATTCCGGTTAAAAAGAATACTGTTATCGTAATCGGCAGAACGATTATTCCTGCAATGTAGCAGTAGAAGCACAAAGCACAAAAGAACATGGAAATAATGTAATAAACCGTTTTGTTCGTATTTAATGCACGTGTCAGGAAAAAGAGCGCGATAATCAGAATGTGGGCAAAATAGTTACAGTCAAGCACATAAACGCCCGAAAAAACAATCCAGGGCGAAACACATAATAAGGCGAGCATAGCAAAACGGTATTTGCTCTTTAGCTTCAATTCATTGATAAGCATAAAGCATGCCGCAACGCCCAAAATGCTGAAAATATAAGCGGGAAACCTTATGGCAAAAAGATTGTGACCAAAAAGCTTTACAAAAGCAGCGGACAGGTATGTGCCGAATGGGGATTGTCCCCCATGAAGCCATGTGTCAAAATACAAAGGCAACTTAACCATGGAAATATCGGTGCCTTTATCCGCAAGCGAAAAAGCATTCAGCGAAAGCATTGCTTCATCAATATGATTTCCTCCGACCATTAAATTAATAATAAAATATACAGTATGAGAAAGTAATGCAAAGAATAAAAATAGTGCGTCAGTTTTATTGATTCTGGTTTTCATAATATTAATCCGTTTCAGTGTGTTTCAATACGTTTTAGTGATTTGTTATCAGTATATAATAGTTAACTTCTTTTTGCAAGTTGATGTTTTGCTTTAAGGATATCACAAGCGCATTGCTGCATTGCAATAGTTACATAGTTTGCCACAGACAAACATTATTGGAAAATCGACGGGACTTGCCGTATGCTACGCTGCGCTTACATACGATGGCTCGTTAACCCAACGCTACGCGTTCGGTACCCGACTCTCCGCTCTTCATAAAAAAACAGTCAACTGGACTGTTTCCTTAACGCTCAGACCCTCGCGGGTTCAAGTTCCGCATAAAGAATAAAAGAACAGCAACCAAATAGTCACTGTTCTTTTATTGGTCGGAGTGACGGGACTTGAACCCACGACCCCTTGACCCCCAGTCAAGTGCGCTACCAGCTGCGCTACACCCCGATTGCATATACTATAACACATATTTTATAAGATTTCCACAACTTTTTGAAATTTTTTTGCATTATTTTGAATTTTTTTAATATTGTATATTTTTATTATATATGTTAAAATGTTTCTGTAAAAAAAGGTATGGGAGGTAATCACAATGTTTTCTGATTACTACGATTCAATCGGCAAGGTTGCCGAGACTGATAAAGAGGTTGCAGACGCAATGTCTCTTGAACTCAAAAGACAGCGCGAGAACATCGAACTTATCGCGTCTGAAAATCTTGTTACACCTCAGGTAATGGCGGCTATGGGCTCAGTGCTTACAAACAAGTATGCAGAGGGTCTTCCGTCAAAGAGATATTACGGCGGCTGCCAGTACGTTGACGTTGTTGAAGAAATAGCAATCAAAAGAGCTTGCGAGGTTTTCGGCTGCGAGTACGCAAACGTTCAGCCTCATTCAGGTGCACAGGCTAACACCGCAGTTTACTTTGCACTGCTTAAGCCGGGCGATACTGTAATGGGTATGAGCCTTGACAACGGCGGTCACCTTACACACGGTTCACCGGTTAACATCAGCGGTAAGTATTTCAACTTCATTCCTTACGGCGTTGATGAGGAAGGATTTATCGATTACACTGCTTTCAACAAGCTTGTTATCAAGAATAAGCCGAAGCTCATCGTTGCAGGCGCTTCCGCTTATCCGCGTGAGATTGACTTCAAGACTATGGCTGACATCGCGCACGCAAACGGCGCAATGTTTATGGTTGATATGGCGCACATCGCAGGTCTTGTTGCTGCAGGTCTGCACCAGTCACCGTTCCCGTGGGCAGATGTTGTTACAACTACTACTCACAAGACTCTTCGCGGTCCACGCGGCGGTCTTATCCTTTGCAACAATCCATACCTTATCAAGAAGCTTAACTCGGCTGTATTCCCTGGTACGCAGGGCGGTCCGCTTATGCACGTTATCGCAGGTAAGGCTGTATGCTTCGGCGAGGCGCTCAAGCCTGAGTTCAAAGAGTATCAGCAGCGCGTTATCAACAACGCACAGGCACTTGCAAACGGTCTCACAAGCCGCGGTCTTAATCTTGTTTCCGGCGGTACGGACAACCACCTCTGCCTGCTTGACCTCCGCGGTACAAATGTTACCGGTAAGGAGCTTGAGAACAGACTTGATGATGTTCACATCACACTCAACAAGAACACGGTTCCTAACGAGCCGCTTTCACCGTTTGTTACAAGCGGCGTAAGAATCGGCACACCGGCTGCAACCACAAGAGGTCTTAACACTGACGATTTTGATAAGATTGCAGAGTTCATTTATCTGGCAGTTACTGATTTTGACAACAAGAAGGATTATATCAAAGCAGGCGTTGCAGAGATTTGCGCTAAGTATCCGCTTTACGAATAATGAAAATATTTCTTATTTCACTGCTTAAGTTCGGGCTGAAAGTCATTTACGCCCCGCTGAAGCTGCTAAAAATTAAAAACCGTATTGTTTATCTGTCGCGCCAGAGTAACGACAAGAGTCTTGATATGAGGCTTCTTGAAAAAGCGATTACCGATGAGGATTCCTCAATTGAGCAGGTGTTCCGCCTGCGTATGATTGATGAAGGGCTTTCAGCAAAGATTAAATACTGCTTCGGCGTTATCGGCGATATGTACTACCTCGCCACCTCAAAGATTGCGATTGTTGACACCTACTCAATCACGGTATCGTGCCTTAATCACAAAAGCGATCTTAAGGTAATTCAGATATGGCATGCGCTCGGAGCGATTAAAAAGTTCGGCTTGCAGTCCGTCGGCACAAAAGAGGGCAGGGATGAAAAAGTCAGCGCTGCTATGTGTATGCACCGCGGTTATGACTATGTTATTGCGCCGAGCGAGGCGACAGCGCAGTTTTATATGGAAGGCTTCGGAGTGGAGCACGACAAAATCAGGATTATTCCGCTTCCGAGAGTTGACTTTATTACTGACGGCGAGCCGCGCACAAGCGATTTTTACTATGCAAATCCTGCTGCCGGCCTTAAAAAAACGGTGCTCTACCTTCCGACATTCAGGGATAGGGAAGCATATGTTATCGAGGAACTCAGAACAGCATTTGAGGATGAGGACAACTATCAACTCCTGATTTCTCCGCATCCGCTTTCTGATACAAAGGTTGATGACGCTTACAAGCCGCACGGTGATTTTGCGCCGATTGAACTTATCAAACTCGCTGATGTCATAATCACAGATTATTCTGCATGTGCGTTCGAGGCGGCAATACTGATGAAACCGCTGTATTTCTTTGTTCCCGATCTGGAGCGCTATAACTCTGACAGAGGTCTGAATGTCAACCTTAAGGCAGAGATGCCGTCTGCAGTTTTTGAGGACGCCGACGAACTTGTTTCAGCACTTGGCAGCGGCGTTTACGATATGAATTCACTCTTTGCTTTCAAAGAAAAATATATTTCAAATGATAAGAATAATGCACAAACACTTGCAAAATTCATAGTATCACTTACGAAGGAGTAAAATTATGAAAAGAGTACTGACTTACGGAACATTTGATTTGCTTCACTACGGACACATCAATCTTTTAAGAAGAGCAAAGCAGCTCGGCGATTACCTGGTTGTTGCACTTTCAACCGATGAGTTCAACGAATCAAAGGGTAAGAAGGCTTATCACACCTATGAAACCCGTAAAAAGATGCTTGAAGCAATCCGTTACGTTGACCTTGTAATACCTGAGAATTGCTGGGAGCAGAAACTCGACGATGTTAAGGATTACCACATTGACACTGTTGTTATGGGTGGCGACTGGAAAGGCTCTGACAAGTTCGACTACCTCAAGGATTACTGCAATCTTGTGTTCCTTGACAGAACTCCGGGTGTTTCAACTTCACAGATCAAGAACGAGCTTGGTCTTAAAGAGGCTGAAAACGGCAAAAATCAGCTCCCTGAAAGCAAATAATATGTACGAATTATCAAAAAAGTTTTCGGGCATGAAGCCGTCCGCAACGAGGGAAATACTCAAGGTGACTAGTCAGCCCGGTATGATTGCCTTTGCAGGCGGATCTCCGGCTGTGGAGGCTTTTCCTGCAAGTGAGGTAACTTGCCTCTCAAATGAAATATTGAGCGAAAACCCGGTATCTGCGCTTGTTTACGGTGTTTCCGAGGGTTATCAGCCGCTTCGCGATACACTGCGTAATTGGCTTTCAGACCACGAAAATGTTGTGACAGATGACGACGAGGTTATGATTACCTCGGGCGGCACGCAGGTTATGGACTTGTGCGCACGCATCCTCTGTGATGAGGGCGATACCGTTATCTGCGAGGAGCCGTCGTTTGTCGGCTCGCTCAACTGTTTCCGCTCGCATGGCTTAAATATGGTAGGCGTTCCGATTGACGACGATGGTATGAATATCGACGCGCTCAGAAAGGCGGTTAGCGCAAACCCGAATGCCAAGTTCATCTACACAATTCCGAACTTCCAGAATCCCGGCGGCACTACGCTGTCACTTGAAAAGCGTAAAGCGATGTACGAAATCGCACGCGAAAACGGAATTGTGATTGTTGAGGACAACCCGTACGGCAAGCTGCGTGTGGCAGGGGAGGACTTGCCCGCAATCAAGAGCATGGATACTGAAGGCATTGTGGTTTATGCTGGCTCGTTCAGTAAAATTCTCGCGCCCGGCATCCGCGTTGCTTATGCAGTTGTTCCAAGGGCTATGGCAGGTTCGTTCACCATTGCAAAGCAGGTGAGCGACGTGCACACGGGCGTGCTCAATCAGATGATTGTTTCGCGCTGGTTTGACGAGTACGACGTTGACGCACATATTGAGAGCATCAAGGCGATTTACCGTCGCAAGCTCAACCTTATGTGCGACTGCCTTGACGAATACTGCAAAGGCTTCATCACCTATGTGCGCCCCGAGGGTGGGCTGTTTATCTGGGCAAAGCTGCCTGATAATGTGGATATGATGCAGTATGTTAAGCGCCTGCTTGACTTTAAGGTCGCAGTTGTTCCCGGCACAAGCTTTTTGATTGACGAAGCGCAGGAGTGCCACTACATTCGCCTTAATTTTTCTACTCCGAGTGATGAAAACATCAAAAAAGGCGTAAGAATTATGGGCGAAGTCGCAAAAGAATTTAAATAATATATTAAACAGTATAACAGCAAAAGGACTAACATATTATGGAAAACGCACCGCAGCGTAAAAAAAGAAGTTTATCATTAATTCAGCCGACCTCAATTCCGACGCTCGGCAACTACCTCGGCGCAATGCGCGGCTGGCCAAGCTTTCAGGACGAGTACGACACTGTGTTCGGCATCGCCGATTTGCACTCAATCACCGTGCGTCAGGAGCCTGCAAAGCTCCGTCAGCAGACAACGCAGCTTTACGCAATGCTTATGGCAGTCGGTCTTGATCCCGAAAAGAGCATACTTTTCATCCAGTCGCACGTGCCGCAGCACTCACAGCTTGCATGGCTGCTCAACTGCTATACGCAGTTCGGCGAGCTGTCAAGGATGACGCAGTTCAAGGATAAGTCTGCCCAGCACAGCGATAATGTCAACGCAGGTCTGTTCACTTATCCATGTCTTATGGCTGCAGATATTCTGCTTTATCAGGCTGATGTGGTGCCCGTGGGTGCAGACCAAAAGCAGCACCTTGAAATCACACGCGATATTGCAGAACGCTTTAACGGTGTTTACGGTAACGTTTTCACAGTTCCTGATGCGTATATACCAAAGGCAGGTGCGCGCGTTATGTCGCTGCAGAATCCGACTTCTAAGATGAGCAAATCTGACCCCAATCCAAAGGGTACAATTTATCTCACCGATGAGCCTAATGTGATAATGAAGAAGTTTAAATCGGCTGTTACTGACAGTGAGATGTCTGTTCACTACGCGGACGGCAAGGACGGCATTAACAACCTGATGACGATTTACTCGGCGGTTACGGGTGACAGTATTGAAACCATTGAGCACGATTTTGCCGGCAAGGGTTACGGCGACTTCAAAAAGGCTGTGGGCGAAGCGGTTGTTGCAGAGCTTGAGCCTGTGCAGAAGAAGTACAACGAACTCCTCAGCGACAAAAAGTATCTCACCGAGTGCTGGACAAATGGCGCAGATATTGCATCCCGCGTTGCAAATCGTACGCTCACTAAAGCGATGAAGAAAATCGGCTTTGTAATGAAATAATCAACAAACACAGACCAAATGACTATTTAGTTGCTTTGGTCTGTGCTTTTTATCTATTATTATGACAAATATTATCAAGAGTTGTACAAAAATATGTTTAATATTACTTATTGACGAAGTGCGGAAATAATACTATAATGATTATAATTTTAATTTGAAAGTTTGTGAATATATTGTTTAATATTATTACAGGTGATTTATACTTTTATTTTTGGATGTTTTACGCCAGGTTTTTACGTAACCCGTTGTTTTACGTTGTTCTGATTGGTGTAGTTATTGTTCTTGTAGGCGTTATTGGTGTAATCAGAGGTAAATTCGGCAAATCACCGGAAGAAGAATACTACGATTCGCTCAAAGATGATGACGATTGATTATTGACTGTTTCGCTTTTGCGTGACAGTCTTTTTTATATACATTTTAGATATTTCATATAGACAATTAATGATTTTTTTGTTATACTATCTAATTGATATTATGAAAATTCCGGAGGTTTAATATGGCTAACCAGATTATTTCAAAAAAATCTAACAAAAAAGTAAATTCGCCCGAAGAACTCAGCGATTACATTAAAGTCTCCAGTGTGGGTGTGTGGCTCATTCTCGGAGTTATTGTGCTGTTTTTGGTTTCAGTTTTTATCTGGGGAATATTCGGAAATCTTGAAACCACCGTTGACGCCACAGGCGTTTGTGAAAGCGGAACTATATATTGCTATATGGAAAACGCAGCAGGTATTGAGGAAGGCGATAAGGTAAAAATCGGGAATGCGGTAGGCAAAGTCGTTTCTGTTTCGGATGAACCTTTGTCATCTTCATCAGTTTCAAAGAAATACGATGAATATACGGCTTACTGTCTTAATCCCGCAAAATGGAGTTATGAGATAACTGTAAGCTGTGAGAATTGTCCTGACGGTGTTACCGGAGTCAAAATTATTACTGAAACGGTTAAACCGATTTCATTTATTAAAGGTTGAGGTAGTATATGAAGAGTAAGAGTACAAATATACCTCAGCCGGTATCTCATAAAGTAGCCAAGGTTCCTGTTGTAATGCAGATGGAAGCCCTCGAGTGCGGCGCTGCATGTCTTGACATGATCCTGGCATACTACAAGCGGTTTGTTCCGCTTGCACAGATGCGAAGCGACTGCGGTGTATCAAGAGACGGTTCAAATGCAAAGAATGTTTTGCAGGCAGCGCGAAATTACGGTCTTAGCACAAAGGCTAAGATGTTTGATACAGAAGGACTAAAGAAAAACGGTCTTTTTCCTTGTATTATCCATTGGAATTATAACCACTTTGTCGTGCTTGACGGATTCAAAAAGGATTATGCAGTTCTTAATGATCCTGCACGCGGTGTTGTTAAGGTTCCGCTTGATGAATTTGAAAAAGCTTATACAGGTATCTATCTTGAGTTTGCTCCGACAGAGAATTTTGAGCCTGGCGGAAAACGCAGGAGTATTTTAGAATTTGCCAAGGAGCGTCTTAAAGGCACAAAAACAGCTATTCTGTTTGTAATTCTCACAACTATTGTTACATCGCTCATAGGAATTATTGAACCTGCTTTTTCACGTGTATTCCTTGACAGAATTCTTAACGGCAACAGCCCGGAGTGGATTACATACCTTCTGATCGCAATGTTTGTGCTGGTTATTGTCAAATTTGTCGCAGGAGCGATTAACAGTATTTATAACTACAAACTTGAGGGCAAACTTGCTATAATTGCGAATTCCAAATATATGTGGCATATTCTGCGACTTCCGATGAGGTTCTATTCGCAGCGTATGGCAGGCGATATTGCGGACCGACAGACCAAGAATGAATCGATTGCAAAAAACTTAATTCAGACTCTTGCACCGATGGTTCTCAATGCCGGGCTTGCAGTTGTGTATTTTGTAATCATGCTGACTTACAGCGTGCCGCTTGCGTTGCTTTCCGTTTCGGCAACTTTGATTAACCTCTTTGTTGCACGTCTGATTTCAAATAAAAGAATCAATGTAACACGCGTTCAGATGCGCGATGCAGGTAAACTGTCAGGCGTTACTGTAAACGGAATTGAAATGATTGAAACCATTAAAGCAGCGGGTGCTGAGAGCGGTTATTTTGAAAGATGGGCAGGTTACCAGGCAAGCGTAAATACCCAGGATGTCAAATATGCTAAAATCAATCAGTTTTTAGGCGTAATGCCGGATATTGTTTCTACTATGGTAAACACCCTTGTTCTGGCCATCGGTATTTTTCTTGTTATTCAGGGCGAGTTCACTGTAGGTATGGTAATGGCGTTCCAGAGCATTATGGGTCAGTTTAACTCTCCTGTTAAAAGCCTTATTGAAGCGGGACAGAAAATTCAGGAAATGCGTACAAATATGGAACGTATTGAGGATGTAATGAATTATGAGCCCGATATTACCGAGGAAATGCTGAATGAGTCTGAGGATGAAGACGCTACATACGATAAACTCTCGGGTGCAGTTGAACTTAAAAACGTTACGTTTGGTTATTCCGACCTTGCAGAACCGCTGATTAAAGATTTTAATATGAGCGTTAAACCCGGTAGCAGGGTTGCTTTTGTCGGTGCGTCGGGATGCGGTAAATCTACGATCGCAAAGCTCATTTCAGGACTTTATAAGCCGTGGTCGGGCGAGATTGAATTCGACGGTACGCCGATAGAAGACGTAAAACGTTATATCTTAAACGGTTCGCTGGCAGTTGTTAACCAGGACATTATTCTCTTTGAAGACACTCTCGCAAACAACATAAAAATGTGGGATTCAACTATTGAGAATTTTGAGATGGTTTTAGCGGCGAGAGATGCACGTATCCACGATGATATTATGCTCAGAAGCGGTGCTTATCAGTATAAGATAACTGAAGGCGGTAAAGATTTTTCGGGCGGTCAGCGTCAGAGAATGGAAATAGCAAGAGCACTTGCGCAGGATCCGACGATTATCATTCTTGATGAGGCGACTTCCGCCCTTGATGCCAAGACGGAATACGAGGTTGTAAACGCAATTAAGGACAGGGGTATTACCTGTATTGTTGTTGCTCACAGACTTTCCACAATCAGAGACTGTGACGAGATTATTGTTTTGGATAAAGGTGTGGTTGTAGAGCGAGGCACACATGATGAGCTCTATAGCAAAAACGGTCTTTACAGCCAGTTGATTACGAATGAATAGGAGGTGAGTTAATGGGTTGGTTTGATGATCAGATAAAAGACAGAATTAAAAATGATAACGATGTCTTTTCGGATGCCTTTCATGATATGTCCGGAGTTATTATGGGCAAAAAGGCATTCCTTGAAAGTTTTGACGACAGCCAGAAGCAGGTTTTGCACGCTGTTTACGATATTTTGAAATTCTACCATATCAAGCCGCAGGAAATCCCCCTTGATATTAAAGATATTGAAGATCAGATTGATTTCTTTTTAAGACCAAACGGTATTATGAAAAGGGAAGTAACGCTTAGCGGAAAATGGTATCGCGACGGTATAGGCCCATTACTTGCCACAACAACTGACGGACGAATTATTGCATTGATTCCGTGCAAGATCTCAGGATACAAGTATTTTGATTATGACAGCGGCAAGTATGTAAAGATTAATAAAAGAAATTATACTAAAATATCACCTGAGGCTGTTTGTTTTTACAAACCTTTCCCGCTTAGGAAACTCACAAGCAGCGATCTGTTTAAATACTTTTTAAGTACAGTTTCAGGTGCAGATTGGATTATGATAATTGTTGCGACTCTGGCGGCAAGTCTTGTCGGTACAGTTGTTACATATGCTAACAGCGTTATATTCGGCAAGGTGCTCGATCTGGGCGAAATGACTGTGTTTATTGCAGCGTTTGTAATGCTTATCGGCGTTTCGTTGTCGCAGCTGATGATTAACGTTATCAAATCGCTCGTTACATCGCGTATCAACACCAAGATGTCCGTTTCTGTTGAGTCGGCTGCTATGATGAGAATTTTATCGCTTCCTGCGACATTCTTTAAGCAGTTCAGTTCGGGCGATCTGGCAAACAGACTTAATCAGATAAAAATTGTCTGCTCATCGATATCGTCAATTTTGTTTACGAGCGGTCTTACAACGCTGTTTTCACTTATTTACTTTATACAGATATTCAAGTATGCGCCGTCGCTTGTTGTTCCGGCAGTAATTGTAATAGTTGTTACGGTTGCAATTTTTATAGTAGTTTCACTTTTACTTATTAAAAACTTTAACAGAACGCTCGCGGCTGAATCAAAAGCAAGCGGTTTTGTGTTTTCACTACTTTCAGGTATTGAAAAGATCAAGCTTACGGGAGCAGAAAAACGCAGTTTTGCAAAATGGGCAAAGCTGTATAAAGATGCAGCGGGTTGGAAGTATAATCCTCCGCTTGCAGTTAAACTAATAAATGCGATAATAATTGCTGTGAACACCATCGGTACAATAGCGATTTATTACAGTGCATATGCTTCAAACGTGAATCTGAGCGAATATATGGCGTTCAGCGTTGCTTACGGTATGGTCAGCGGTACGTTTATGATGCTTACTTCATCATCTACCGAACTGTCGCAGATAAAGCCATCAATAGAGCTTATTCGACCGATAATGGAAACTGAGCCTGAAATTGCATCGGACAAAAATGTTATCACGCGTATGTCCGGCGGCATTGAACTGAGCAATATTTATTTCCGTTACAGCGAAAATATGCCGCTTGTAATCGACGGTCTCAGTCTTAAAATCAGTGCGGGTCAGTACGTTGCAATTGTTGGCTCAACGGGATGCGGCAAGTCAACACTTATGAGGCTTATGCTCGGATTTGAAACTCCTCAGAAGGGTGCCGTTTACTATGACGGAAAGGATCTCAGCACAATTGACCTTAAGTCACTGAGAAGGAATATCGGTACTGTTATGCAAAACGGAAAACTGTTTTCCGGCGATATATATTCAAACATTGTTATTTCAGCACCTCAGCTTTCCATTGATGAAGCGTGGGAGGCTGCCGAAATGGCAGGTGTTGCTGAGGATATACGCAATATGCCAATGGGAATGCACACCATTATTTCTGAGGGCAGCGGCGGTATTTCAGGCGGTCAGCGTCAGAGAATTATGATTGCTCGCGCCATTGCCGCAAAGCCTAAGATTCTTATGTTTGACGAGGCAACCTCGGCGCTTGATAACATCACGCAGAAGCATGTTTCGGATTCACTTGACAATCTGAGATGCACAAGAATTGTCATTGCACACAGGCTCTCTACAATTCAGAACTGTGACAGAATCATTGTGCTTGACAAGGGTAAAATTGTTGAGGATGGCAAGTACGACGAGCTTATTGAAAAAGGCGGCATATTTGCCGAACTTGTCGACAGACAGAGATTGGATAAATAATTATGACTTACGAGATGCAGTATCTGATGCACCTTTATTCGTGCGGGGCAACAGGCAGGGAAGCGATGTCTCCGACACAACCGCTTGACTGGGAAAAGGTGGTTACGCTCGCAGTTGAACAGAGCATTACTTACACTGTGGCGCTTCCGATAAAAATGTACGACCTTGGCTGTCCGGCGCATATCAAGGAGCGAATGACCGCATCACTCAGAGGTGCAGCATTAAAAAACTCTATAAAGACCGATGCAGTGCTTGATCTTATTGAAAAAATGGTTCGCTCAGGTATTCCTACACTGCTGATTAAGGGAACTGACGTTGCGAGATGCTATAAAAATCCCGAATGTCGCGTGTCGGCGGATACTGATCTTCTTATCCAACCTGAGAATGAAGAACGTGCCGTTAAGCTGCTTGAGAGCGAAGGTTTTACAATGAAGGAAAGACCGGAAACCTCAAATCACGCGGTCGGTACGCACCCGACAATCGGCACGGTTGAACTTCATATTCAGCTGATTTCTAATGAGTTTAAAAACGTGCTGCGGAAAGATTGGACTGTTGAGGAAAACGCCTTTCGCACGTGTGTAAAAACCGAATACAACAGCAGGGAATACAGCACTCTTGAGCCGACTGATAACCTGATTTATTTAACGTATCATATGATAAAGCACTTTTTGTATGGCGGCGTGAGTCTGCGCATGATGATGGATAACGCGCTTTATGCAAAAACGCATCTTGATAAAATTGATGTTGCGCGATACGAATCAATGCTGAATGCCTCAAAATTCCTTTATTTTATGCAGGTTATATTCGGAATTATGGTTAAGTATTGCGGCTTTGACGGTGCGGATTTCCCGATAACACCGATAACGGAAGACAAAGATATGCTCGCGATATTAGACGACCTTGAGTCAGGCGGCTGGCAGGGGCAAAAGGCTGAGATGGATGGTATTACAGCGTGGTATTGCTACCGATATAACGAAGCCGTCAGCACAGAGAATAAAAGCGAACTCAGCAACTTGCGTGCAAGGCGGTTTGCAGAACTAAAGAAAACTGTTTTTCCGTCTGTTGATTCAATGGCGGAGAGCTATCCCGTTGTCAGGGAAAGGCGGTATCTTTACCCTTATTATTTTGTTCACAGGCTTTTTTCAAAAGGCTTTGAGTATCTGCGTGGTGGTAAACAGATTTATCATTCAATAGAGAAGGATGAAAGCCGGCTTACAGAAGGCGCAAAAGAGCGAATAGAGCTTTTTAAAGAGCTGAAAATTATGTAAATTTAAAACAATTGTAAATAGATTGTTAAAACATTAACAAAGTTCTTGGAATTTCATACATCTTGTGGTATTATGTATATGTAAGAGGGAGATGTGGTACTCCGCTTACACCCGTTGAGGTCAGTAGCGGACTTTGGTACATAATCCTTTATCATTAAAAAAATAGCAAAAATGCCTAACTAAATGTCAGGCGAAGAAAAATATTAATTAATTTTAAATAAATTTGAAGATTTGTGTTGACTTATTTAATTAATAGTGCTAAAATGTACAATGAACTAATTTAGTATTAATATTTATGGAGGATTTTATTATGGCAAATATTGATGAAATGAAGAAAATTGCAGCAGAAAAAGGTATTGAAATCACAGATGATATGCTTGCAGAAATCGCAGGCGGCAAAATTGATCCGGCAATTTGGAACAATATGACACCAGAAGAGAGAAAAGCGGCTCAGATTCAGTCTATGCTCAATATTGCACAGGGCAAACCTTGCGATCTTCAGTAATTATATTTTTGTAATCGGAGGATATTTATTATGTACCAGAGTCCAGACCTTGTAAAGGTTGATTTAGAGATTAAAGACAACTATGCAGCATATACTCAAACATGTGATGCTACTGTAGGTTATATGTTCAGTATCAGCACCCCGTGTGACGGTAACCCTTCATATTTTTTTAATGCACCTGAAGGTATCGGTTTTGATGCTGATAATTGTTGGACTTCACCAAGCGCATAATCACAGGTAATTATGTTCTTTATAAATACTAATGGTTATAAAGTAACAAATAATACAGAGGGGCAGTTTGCACCGTTTATTAAAGAGGGTGGCAAACTACCCTCTTTTTCCGTTTCTATATATCCGCTAAAAGACAACGATATATCAAACCTGACTGTAAAAGAAACAATCGGTGATTATACCTATTATATGGACAGTGAAAATGCGTTCTGGCTATCCTTTTGCGGTTGTTATGCCAAGCTCAGCGCGGATTTTCAAAGCGTTGACGTTTATATGTCTGAAAATTTGCGCGATGACGGAAGCTATGAGGCGTCGTATCTACTGATGCAGGCGTATATGTACCGCCTTGTTGCCACCGGTAATTTTATGATACATGCCGCCGCGGCAGTATACAGGCTCCCTTGTGTAAAGGGAGCTGTCGGGGAGTCTTGCGACACGACTGAGGGATTGTCTGACAAAACCGCAATATTATTCTGCGGTCTTTCGGGTGCAGGTAAGAGCACACAGGCGAATTTGTGGAAAAAGTATCTGCACTGCTCAATTCTTAATTACGACAAGCCGTGTGTTATTAACGACTGCGGTACAATTTATGCTCACGGCAGCCCGTGGAGCGGCAAGGAAAAGCTGATAAAAAATGAGTATGTGCCGCTCAAAGCTATTATCTACGTGGTGCAGGCAAAGGAGAATAAAGTACGCAGACTTAATCCGGCAGAAGCAATGTCGCACATATTCCTGCACAACTATGTCTATCCGCTTACGGAAGAAACGGAAAAACAGTATCTCGCTGCAATTCAGGCAGTTGCGGAAAAAATACCCGTATACGAGCTTTCCTGCGATATCAGTGAAGAAGCAGTGGAAGTGCTATATAACGAATTATTTGATAACACTTACAAAGAAGCAAAAGAGGAGTTTAAAATGAAATATAAAACAAAGGATTGCTTTTTAATGAAAGAAATTGCGGATGAATATATTGTTATTCCGCGTGGTACGGAGGCTATAAACTTTAACGCTTCTGTCGTATTTAATGAAGCCGGTGCCTTCCTCTGGAGCAAGATGCAGGAATTCATTGATGAAGAAACCCTTGCAAAAGAGCTCCAAGCGCATTACGGTATTGATGAGGAGCTTGCCGCAAAGGACACAAAAGCTTTCCTTAAAAAAATGGACGACAACGGTCTTGTTGAAAAAACAGAGGGATAATTATGGCAGCTAAGCTTTCTCTTTTTGATATATTAAATCAGGCACAGCAAAGCGGTTCAGATGTTGCTGAAATCTATAAAAAGGCTATGAGAAAAAAGTCGGACAATCTTCGTGTTCCAGTTGGAGTGCAACTGGAACTATTGCCGGTTTGTAATTTTAATTGTAAGTTTTGTTATGTGCGTATGTCCAATGAAGAGGTCAAAAAAAGCGGTCATCATATTATGCGCTTTAATGAGTGGAAGCGGTATATCGATGAATGTGTAAAATTTGGCACGAACCGTTTAATATTCTCGGGCGGTGAATGTACGCTTCATCCGGATTTTATCGAATTGTATGAGTATGCATATAATTGTGGTTTTGAGATGGGTTTAATAACGAACGGTTCTTGCATTACAGAAGAGATTTTTGAACTGTTTGAAAAATATCCTCCAAGTGAAATCCATATAACACTTTATGGTATGAGCAGCGAAGTTTACGAACGTAATTGCGGTAACGGTGCTGCGTTTGAAAAAGTAATAAAGAATATCAACCGTTTGAAAGACAGAGGATTTAATCTCTTTTTAAACTACACAGTCGGCAAAGAAAACATTTGTGACCTTGAAGCTGCCTGCGAATATGCTAAAGAGAAGAAAATCTTTTTGAAGTCAACTAACACTCTTTTCAACATGGGTAAATGTGATAGCGAAACTATTGAAGCGGAATTAGCAGGACAAAAAGAGTTTAACAATATTACTCATAAGTATTACAGTAGTTTAAAAAACGTCTCGTTTGACGAGTTTGAGGAGTCATATTTTACAAGCTTTATGATACCGCTGAGCGGACTTCCCGCAAAAGGCTTACGTTGCAGTGCTGGTAGAAGCGGATTTGATGTTAATTGGCTTGGTGAAATCCGTCCTTGTACAAGTATTGATTATAAGCTTGATCCTAAGAAAATCGGATTTAATGAATGTTGGGAAAAAATCAATGAATGGGTGGATAATGTTCCGATATTAGAAGAATGCGATGATTGTATTTTTCAAAATAAGTGTATGCTTTGTCCGGCACTACATTACGGTGATATGGGCGAATTCGGTAAGGTTTCTCCGCGCTTCTGCTTTAAGAAGCTTTATCCCGAGGAGGCTGCGGCTTCGCTCGCTAAGTATGAAGAAATGAAGGCGAACGGCGAAATAGAATAATTACGAATTTATGTTGCGGACGACCAATGGTCGTCCCTACGGTGTGTAGGGCGCGATGCCCACATCGCGCCGCGAGGTTGCCGCTCCCTACATTTGACGGTAGATAATTATGCAGAATAACAAATGTTTTATACCGCTCGGCGATAAGCACGGCGGTAAGCAGGTGTCGCTTATCATCGACGGCGAAACTAAATATATGTTCAAGCCGCGCGCTGCGTGCGCTGAAAAAGGATTAGAGGCTTTTCTGTTAAAACTGAAACAGGAAGGCTTTCCTTTTCTGCCGTCAAGCGAGCATATTATTGAAGAGAGCGCCGACGGCTACAAAGCGGCGTTTGTTGAGCATACGTCTGCCGAAAGTGCCGAAGATGTTGCGCTTTACTTTAAGCGTTGCGGTGCGCTCGTTTTTCTGGCTTATATTTTTGGCTCAAACGATTTGCACTTTGAAAATATTATTGCGTGCAAAAACACGCCTGTGCTGATTGACTGCGAAACGCTAATGACCGGCAAGACCGAGTCCGACCTCGGTGAGCTTAAAAGCCTGACCGCGAGCGTGATGAAATCGCACCTTTTACCGAACTGGCGGCTTGAAGACGGCGAAGCAAAGCTCACAGCAGGGCTGATTTGCAACAACCCTGATGCATTTGGCTTATTTGCTGTACTATGTGCATTTTTACTTGGACCAGAGGTTTTA
>CAYZPT010000025.1:0-18323 GCA_964480285.1 uncultured Bacteroides sp. | reverse complement strand
CTCCTCATCAGTACCGGCTCACGTAGAAATGATGGGCTTGATTGGAATGGGTAACAACCCGATGGTTGGAGCCACTGTAGCATGTGCCGTTGCAGTCGAGGAAGCCTCTAAATAAGCGGGTTTCAGGACTTTTACACTTTGCGAAAGCACTCAAAAAAGTGCAAATTGGCGAACCGTTCGCCACAATTTTCGCCAAAATTTCAGATTTTATAACGCTCGGATTTTTCCGAGCGTTATTTTTATGTCACAGAAGATGGAGTTTGCAACCTTGGCTGCATTGTCCGCCATCTTCTTTGAGCAGTGAGCATATATATCCATTGTCTCTTCAATATTCTTATGTCCTAAGGTTTTTGCAAAAAAGGTAAAATAAATTATTAATTAACACGAATAAAAACGCTTGGAGAAATCCAAGCGTTTTTGTTATATAAATATCTTTATTCAGTCTTATAATATGCGCGTACTCAATGACTGACAACATAGTTTATCTCAGCCTTGGCGTCTGCATTGTTTTGCAGTTTTGCTTTTGCGAGATCGCGGCCGTTAATGTAACCGTCTTTGTTGAGATCACAGTTTATTAACTGCTTGTCTGTGCCCGGAACAGCCGTACCGTTTACAGTAACGGTAATCTGACTGTCAAAAGATGTAGGCGTTGATACTTTCAGCGTGTATGTTCCGTCGGCGAGCTTTACGCTGTAACAGCCGTTTCTGTCGGTTGTTGTACTTATATCTTCACCGGTGATTTCGGCGTTCTCAATTGCTGTGCCTATGCTGTTTGTGATATAGCCGCTGACTGTGTAAGCTCTTACAAGTTCACCCGTAAGATCGCTGAGTTTGCTTACGGCTCTGTCAATCTGCGATTGCGAACTTGCGTTGCCGATTAAGTCCTCATATTCGCTAACGTACTTCATCAGTCTGTTGTAAGATTTATCGGTGAAGTTGTCCGCGTTCAGGCTGTTTGCATTGTCTATTGCCGATTCCAGCGCGTTGTAATCTATTCTTTCGAGCTCATCGGATGTGCGTTCAAGCAGCGTCACATACTGTTGTTGCTTTGCTGCGCTGTCATCAAGATTTGCAGGGTTGTTGAGGTACTCCCATACGGTGCGTTTAACTTCCTCAAACCTCGCCCAGCTGTCAGACGAATACTCACCTTCGTACAGTGATTCACACTCTTTAAGCGCGTTTCTCACAGTGCTTTTGTCAACCAGGTTAACAGTGAGTTTGATCTTGTGGTTAGCCGTTATTTTAGGTGAGCTGCCCTGAGTCATAGATACGGTTATAGTATTGTTCTGAACCGCCTGTGAGCCGGTAACATAGTAGTCGCGTATAACGCCTCCGTAATTCGGATTATCATCGCACACCCCGTTTGATGTATCAATGGAGACAACCGAGTTGTCCGAATTTGCAGAAACGCTCCTGCCGTCAGACCATACTGCGCTCGAATTGCCGTTGATAGTCGTAAATCGCCATGTGAATTTATACTGACTGCCATTCCAGTATTCATTGTTCGGCTGGGATTTATCAATATAGTAAGTTGCGGTAGGCGGAGTGCCGTTAGTCGTAGTCTGATCAGTTAAACCGAAGCTTTTGTATGCGTAATTGTAATCGCCCGCATATCTGCCGACATCGGTAGTAAAGCACATACCGCTCGCGTTGTTGCCGGAACAGTTTGCATCAGTCGGTTTTTCAAGGTACATAAAGTCGCCGCTTCCGCCGCTTCCCGTTGAGCCTATAAGTCTTGAAACATGGCACAGTGATCGCTTTTTACTGCTTGTGTTAACGCAGTTCCATTCGGCTACGTGTGCGTCGGTCGGGTTGCTCATAACGTAAGTGTATACAGTCTTTTTATAGATATTATCATCCTTGCGCAGGCAAACGGTAAGCGCCATATCGGTGTCAACTCTGTTGACCTTTCCTTTGAGCAGATAGCCCTTTGATGTGCTCTCTGTATTAATTGTGCCGTTGTCGCTTGCGACGGAGATTAGTTCATAATCATCGGGGACATATAAATATGACTTCTTTTCCGGATCGGTTCTGCCGTCGGATATAACATTGCCGGTGTGCATATAGTCCGCAACGATTCCGGTGCCGTGTGTGTAAACCACAGGGTCTGCAAAAACATCGCTTATGCTTTCGGGAGCAACGGTTGCAGGCGTAATGCCGGATTCTGTCAGCCTTTCAAGCAGCTGTTTCGGCGTCAGGACAGTGCTGTAAAAACAGATGTTGTCCATAAAGCACTCCTGCCCTGACCACTGCCATTCAGCGCCGCTCGGCTTCTGCGTTCTGCCGAGGGATACCTTTTCGGTCGAAGAGAGGTAATCAAGAATGCACGCGCTGTAGTCATCAGACTTATTGTATGCATAGCCGATTTTTGCACCGTCAACGTAGAATGAAACAGTTTCATTTTCATCAACTGTAATCGCAAACTGATGCCATACGCCGAGTTTGTAATCAGGCGCGTTTTCGCTGTAATAATCAGCGTAGCCGTTACTGAATATGTGTGCCTGCATACCCGAATTAACTGTAAAATACTGCCAGTCGTTCGGGTTATCGACAAACGACATAAATATGTTTGATCCGTCAAAGTCAGATTGCTCAGTGACTTTCGCCCAGAAGGTGATTGTTGCGCCGTCGAGTTCCTTGCCGTAATAAGGATTGTCTATTGTTGCATAACCCTCGTCACCCTCAGGAATAAACAGCGCAGTGCCGTGGTTCTTGTCATTGACAATTTTTGCGTTGCCGTAAAGTCTTGCGCTGTCGTCGCTGATTTCACCGTTATCAATAGTAATCTGCTTTTCAATCGCGGGATTGGTTTCGGCTTTATTGATGAATGATCCCTTGCGTATTTTGCTGCCCCAGATTGTGCGGTTATTGCCTGTTGCGACAAATACAAGAGTCTGCTCGCGCGTTTTGCTCTCATCATATTGATATGTAAACAGACCGGTGTATTGGTTGCCGTCGATTGTAAAGTCAGCATAGCAGGAGCCGTTGTCCTCGCTCCAGGTGCCGATAATGCCTGTTTTTTCAAGTTGGTTTGCGTCCTCAAAATCGGTCTTTGTGCCGCCCTTGTAGTCTGCCACACCGTAAATCTTGCCCTCCTCGGTAAGCACAATGTGCTGCGTCGGCAGTACAATATCAGAGCCTAAATCATAGTTGCTCTCGTTTGTTATGTGGTAAGTTGTTGTTTTGAGGTCGATGAACTCATACGCGCCCGCAATTTCGCTTGCAGGGTAGTAGTGGTCGTAATCAACCGTTTCGCCGTAATACTCATACGGAAGCATTACCGTCCAGTCATCTTTGGTGCGTGCCATCTGATGCAGCTGGTCAAAGAAGCCCTCGCTCTTGTTGTTAAAGCGCACGTGGTACATCTGGAAAATTTTGTCCACGCCGTCAATATTTTCGCGCAGTACGGAGTCGTGACCGGGCGACATATACGCAACCTTGTTACAGCTCCACTGATAGTTACCCGTCAGCTTAACGCCTGCGTTAACGGGCGTCTGGTCGCTGTCAAGCACGCTTAGCAAATCCTGCCCCTGCGCGTCAACATACGGACCCTCGGGATTCCTGCAGCGCAGCACGCGCAGGTTGTAGCCGCCAAGCGCCGCAAAGCCGCCGTAGGTTATGTAAAGGTAGTAGTAATCGGTGTCCTCGTCGTAGTAAATGAACGTGCCTTCGCCGGTGAAGTCGGTGGCGTAGTTCGTGTAATTAATACGTGTGCCCCAGTACCAGTCGGACTTCCAGTCGTTGTTTGCATAGTCGTTCTTGCCCGCATTTGTGGCGGCAAGCTCGCGCTGATACGATTCGTTGTAATCGGGAAGCCCCGTGTTTTCATCCATCGGCAGAATAAACAGACTGTTGTACGAGCCGTAAATCATCCACAGCTTGCCCTCTTTGTCGTAAAACGCAGTAGGGTCAACGGTGTGCGTTGTGCGGATTGTGTTGCTCCACCAGCTTTTGTCAGTGTATGTTGCGCCCTGCGGACATACCGATGCTATATAGCTCTGCGAGTTTGACACGTTGAACGACGGGTTGGTGTGCACCATCGGGTGCGGATCCTTATAAGGTCCCTCGATGTTGTCCGAATACATAACCCACAGCACTGAGTTGTAGCCATAATCGGGAAGCACCGAGGTGCATGAGCCGTAAAGCGCCCACTTGTTAATCGTCGGCAGCCAGATTGCGCAGCCTGCCCACATACCTGTAATATCGCCGTGGTAGCCGAGGTCGTAGGTCAGCATATCGGTGTACTTAACCTTGTTGCCGTGCTCGTCAGTATAGTTAATCAGCGGGTTGTTCTCATCAAATCCGCTTGCGTAGTTGTGCCAGTTGATAAGGTCGTCCGAGTAGCCGACAGCCATATGCGAGCCGAAAATCCACCAGCGCTTGCTGACAGCCTGACTTGCTCTCGGGTCGTTTGCACCCACCTGCGTACCGTCTGCAAGTGTGTAGCAGGTAACAATTGACGGGTCATGCACGCCTGCGTGGCTGATAGTTTTTGTATTTTGCGTGGTTGAATCAACAGTAGTTTCGTAAATGTCGTAAATATCATCGTCGCTCAGCACGCCGTTATAAAATCTGATGTCGTCCATAAAGCAGTCCTGCGAGCCAAAATAGCCGCCGAGACCGAGATTGAGTGATGTGCCGCTGTCGCTGATGAAGTCAAGGATTTCACTGTACGGATTGCTGAAATTGCCGTTTTCGCTGCCCGCTACCTCCTCGCCATCAACAAAAAAGCGTACGCCGCTCGCTGTTACGGTAAATGCAAAGTGACGCCACATACCTTTAACACTCTGCTGTGCGGTTGTGCTTATATCAATGTGCCTGTCCGCGCCGTTTACATTATAGTTAAGGTATGGGCAGTTATTCAGTGCAAACCGCGTTGTAGTGTTGTTAAATGAAAGTATGGTGTCATTGTAATCCCACGGTGCGTCGTCAGCAGTTTTGGTCCACAGCATAAAGGTAACGCCGTTTGATGTGTTCCTGCCGCTGTACGGATTCTCTGCAATATCAACGTAGCTTTCGCCCGCGGGGTCGCCGTTACCGCTGCCTGTGCCCGCGCCGAAATACTGGCGTAGCACCTTGCCGCGCTCATCATCGCGAACCACTTTAGGCTTTTTAACATTGCCGTCATAAGAGCCGGGTGTAAAGTCCTCAGGCATACCGTTTTCAAACGTGTACTGCGCTAAAAGGCTTGCGCCCGTGTACGCGTTAAAAACAGCCGTACCCGTAAACGCCACAGCAATAACAAGGATTATTGAGATTATAATTCTGTGCTTTTTCACAACACTTCACCTATAAGTTATAATTAATTATAACTTAATAATATCATTAATAGTGCAATTGTGCAATAATTATTTATTATATTGATTATTATACACTCTTATGTTAATATATAAAAAAGGAGTGGTTATATGAAAAGAATTAATATAGCAAACAAGATTGACGCACCTGCAGTTGCTATGGGTTGTATGCGTCTTGACGGCGCAAGGGACAGAGCAGACGAGATTATCGGCACTGCACTCGACTGCGGTATTGACTACTTTGATCACGCCGATATTTATGGCGGCGGCAAGTGTGAGGAGGTTTTCGGTACTTATCTCAACAGTCACAAATCGTTGCGTGACAAAATAATAATTCAGACAAAATGCGCAATCCGCGACGGCTATTTCGACTACTCAAAGGAGCATATAGTTAATTCGGTCAACAACTCGCTTAAGAGGTTGCAGACCGACTATCTTGACGTTTTGCTGCTTCATCGCCCGGATACGCTTATGGAGCCTGAAGAGGTTGCCGAGGCATTTACCGAGCTTGAGAGTGCCGGCAAGGTTAAGCATTTCGGCGTGTCAAATCACAATCCGTATCAGATTGAACTGCTCAAGACGGCTGTCAAACAACCGCTTATTATCGATCAGTTGCAGTTCTCAATCCCCGAGTCAGGACTGGTTACATCGGGATTAAATGTCAATATGAAGAATTCAGAGTCGGTTATGCACGACGGCAGCGCGCTTGAATACGCACGTATAAAAGGTATAACAATTCAGGCATGGTCACCGTTCCAGCAGGGCTTTATTGAAAAGCCGTTCATCGGTGATTACGAAAATTATGCAGAACTTAACAAGACTCTTGAAGAACTTGCAGAATCATACAACACCGAGCCGATTACAATTGCAACCGCGTGGATACTCAGACATCCTGCGAACATTCAGGTGATTTCCGGCTCAATGAATCCACAGCGAATCAAATCAATCTGCGCCGGCTCGGATATCACGCTCACAAGGCAGGAGTGGTACAGTATTTACCGTGCCGCAGGTTTCAGACTTCCGTAAGAGAAAAAAGGAGGGATTTTGCCCTCCTTTTTTACTTTCCGAATATTGCCGGTAATGAGTTGTAATAATACATTGTTGCGTTTCCAAATCCGTGGAATTTGAATGCTTTTGTTTTGAAAGTGATGTTGCCGTTTTTTGTGTTGTCCTGTGTAAAAACAAAGTTTTCCGGATAATTCTTCAGGTCGTTGATAATGCAGCGAGTCGAGTTAAAAGTTATATCAAGCGTGCCGACAGTGCTGTAAATAAAGAAGTCGTTTGCAGTGTAACCGTTTTTTATAACTGCGTCATTTAGCTTAGCGCCGGCATTCGTTTTAAGATGCGGAGTGTATGGGTTCTGCATACCGCCGCAGTTGGGAATAAAGTAGTAAAAATAATCAAGGTTGTCAGCAAACATATTCCATGTAAGTGCCGCGCCCATTGAGTATCCGCCGAACGCGCGGTGAGTCCTTGACGCAACAATGTCAGCCTCGCTCGTGGATTTTGCGTATGTCGAGTATCTGCTTTCAACCGCAGGCACAAGATAGCTCCTGATTTCATCACTGTAAGATTGGTATGAGTTCAGCATTTCTCCAACACCCGTTTCGCTCCTCGGTTTGTTGTAAAAGTTTGCGCATACTGCGATAATTGGCTTTATTCTGCCGTTTGCTATAAGGTTATCAAGCATATTGATAAAGCGCGGCTTCGGGTTTTCAGGCGTACCGAAATACGTTTCTTCTGTAGAGTTTGCACCACCCTGAAAATAGATAATATCATACTGCTTTTTATCGTTGTAATTTGGCGGAAGATAGATAATTGCACGCTTTTCGCAAACTGCGGTTTTGTATGTTATTGACTCAAGCGTACCGCCGTTTTTTGCCTTTTTAAAGTATTCGTCGGGGACGTCTTCAATCGCATCGGAAATATCATAATCTCTATCTGCGCTGAATTTAGCGTCACTCTCCGGAAGCGGCATTATCATCCGCACAAGCAAAAGCCACACTGCAAGCACCGCCAACAGCACAGCAATAACTTTTAAAAACACCTTAAACAGTGATTTAAAAGCAATCTTCTTTTTATCCACATTTATCACCTTGTACAGTATAGCATATTAGTTCTGAGTTGTAAATTCCTGATGATAAGCATTTTTATAATTTGTGTTACAAAAAAACAACATCTTTTCATATTCGATTGACTGTAAAAAACTGTTGTGTTATATTTAGTAAAAATAATCTGACGAGGATGTTATTATGAAAAAAGTTATAATCAGCATTTTGGCAATCTGTTTAATAATAACGCCGCTTTGCGCATATGCCGAGGACGATGACACAGCTTCGGGCGCGAAGGTTAAATATGTTCAGAGCGAGCAGATGCAACTCAATAACACGCCGGAAATCGGATGCAAGGCAGCGTATATCGCCGATCCCGTTACAGGCAAAGTAATTTATGAAAAGAACGCGCATCAGAAGATGTATCCTGCAAGCACGACTAAAATTCTTACCGCGCTTCTTACGCTTGAAAACTGCAAGATGGACGATACGGCAACAGTTTCCAAGGAGGCGCACGACCTGATTGACGCAGGCTACTCAAACGCAAACCTCAAGACCGGCGAGAAACTCACAATTTACACTCTCCTGCAGGCGCTTCTTATACCCAGCGCTAACGAGGCTGCAGTTGTTCTTGCCGAGCATATCAGCGGCAGCGTACCGAAGTTCGCTGAACTCTGCAACAAGCGCGCGAAGGAACTCGGCTGCGAGGATCTGCATTTTGTTAACGCTAACGGACTGCACGACGATTTCCATTACTGCACAGCGTACGACCTCTATCTTATAGCAAAAGAGTGCCGCAAGTACGATGCGTTCAACGAGATTGTACAGCAGACAGAATTCACCGTCCCTGCTACTGATGTTTACAAGCAGGAGGATAGAAAGTTTGAGAACACAAACGAGTTGATTCTGCCTAAATCAAAAACGTATTATCCCTACTGTACGGGCATTAAAACGGGACACACAACGCCGGCAGGCGAGTGCCTTGTATCAAGTGCTTCCAACGAAGGGCTTGACTTCATCTGCGTAGTGCTCGGCGGATCGGTCAGGGGAGAGGTTAACGACAGATTTGCCGATTCGGTCAAGTTGTATAACTTTGCATACAGCAATTATTCTGTTCAGACTCTTGTTGATGAGGATCAGGTTTTTGACACCGTAACTGTTGCCAAAGCAACAGAAAAAACCGCTGAACTCGACTTGATTGCCAACACAGAAGTTACGTCGCTTGTTCCGAATACCTTTGACAGGGACAACCTCGAGCCTGAGATTAAGATTAACGAAAATATTGAAGCGCCTGTAAAAGAGGGCGACGTGCTCGGCACTGCAGTTATCAAGGCAGACGGTATGAATTATACTGTTGATCTTGTTGCAAGTCACGATGTACATAAGCCGATGTACAAGGTTATTAACGCAGTTATAGTTGCAGCGGCAGCAGTTGTGCTTGTTGTCATTATCGCACTCGTTAAACGCAAAAAGAGAACTGTATAACTTAAGATTCATACATATCAAAACATAAAGCCACCACAAGGTTAATTCCTTGCGGTGGTTTTTATAATAAGCTTTTGTTTTATGTGTAAGAGTGTTCGATGTTAATGCCGAGTTTATAATCGGGGTATCTGTCACTGAAGGAGGAGGTAATATCCGCTTCGATTTGTTCTTTGTTTTCGCTGTCGCCAAACGGAATTGTCAGGTCGAAAGTTATATACTTATTGCCGTCCTTTTCGGCAAAACGGCAGTCGTGGAACGAAAACTCGGGATTGTATGCTTTGACAGTCTGTTTTACAAATTTTTTGAGCTTTCGCGTGGCAATATCCGCTGTGTCAACCGGATCCATATGAATACACATTTCAATGCCCAACTCGTCAAAAATCCTGCGCTCTGCAGTATCGATAACCTCGTGAATGGTAAACACATCGGCATTTGCATCAACTTCGGCGTCAGCAGAGGCGATAACCTTGTTTGCGCCATAGTTGTGTATCATCAGATCATGCATCCCAAGAACGATATCGTTATCTGTAATAATCATCTCAATTCTGTTTGTAACGTCCTTTGCGGGCGGTTCACCGAGGAGTGTTGATATAACAGATCTGAGCAATCCTGCGCCGTACCAGAATACAAACAGCGACACGCCGATACCGATTACACCGTCTATCCACATGGCATTTAACATGTTGGCAAGTATGACGGATATCATTGTTGCAACCGTTGCAACGCAGTCGTTCAGGCTGTCTTGCCTTACGCCTTTTAAATTGAGATTATCTGTAAGTTTGTATAGCTTTGCGTTAAAATATGCCATCCACAGTTTAACGAAAACGGTTGCACCGAGCACAACGATGTACCAGATGTTAAACCGGATGTCCTGCGGGTGAATAATCTTTTCCACCGAGCTTTTGGCAAGCTCAAATCCGACCACGAAAATCGAGATTGCAACTATCATTGCAGAGATGTATTCCGCTCTGCCGTGACCGAACGGGTGCTCCTTGTCGTCAGGTTTTTTCGACAGTCGCGTACCGGTTAAAGTAACAACATTTGTCGCACAGTCAGACAGATTGTTGACCGCGTCCGCCGTGACTGATACAGAGCCCGCAAGCGCACCTACAGTGAACTTGACGACGCACAAAATCAGGTTGCATATAATGCCGGTTATTCCGCTTAAACTGCTGAACGCGTCGCGGCGTTCGGCTTCATTTTTGCGGTTAACTGCTGCAATTAAAAGTTTAGTCAATAAATGTCACCTTGATTCAGAATCAAATGATAAACGAGCTGATCACATAGGTTGCGCCTGCGCAGAGCCATGCAACAACGCACTGCATAACAACAACGCCTGCAGCCCACTTTCTGCCAAGTTCGCGCTTAACAGCTGCGATTGTTGCAACACAGGGGGTGTAAAGCAGGCAGAACACCAGAAGTGAAGCCGCGGCACGAACAGTCAGCGCACCCTTGAGCGCAGCAGTACCGCCGAACAGTACTGACAGTGTGGATACTACGCTTTCCTTAGCCATAAATCCTGTAATCAGCGAAGTGGTAATACGCCAGTCGCCAAATCCAAGCGGTGCAAAAACGGGAGCAATCCAGCCTGCAATTGTCGCAAGCATACTGTCCTTTGAATTTTCAACCATCGACAGATGGAAGTTAAATGTGGTGAGGAACCATATTACGATTGACGCAATAAATATTACCGTGAATGCGCGCGTTAGGAAGTCTTTTGACTTATCCCAGAGCAGCTGCAGAATGTTTTTTGCACTCGGCATGCGGTAGTTCGGCAGTTCCATAACAAACGGTACCGCTTCGCCTTTGAATGATGTGTTTTTACTGATCAACGCTGTGATTATGCCCACAAGTATTCCGAGCAGGTACAGTACAATCATAACAAGTGCTGAATACTTTGGAAAGAACGCTGCAGAAAACAGCGCGTAAATCGGCAATTTAGCCGAGCAGCTCATAAACGGTATGAGCATAATTGTCATTTTTCTGTCGCGTTCCGACGGCAGTGTACGGCAGGACATAACGCCCGGTACAGAGCAACCGAAACCGATGAGCATCGGCACTATACTTCTGCCCGAAAGTCCGAGTCTACGCAGCAGTTTATCCATTACAAACGCAACACGCGCCATATAGCCGGTGTCTTCCAGAAGCGAGAGGAAGAAGAACAGCGTCACGATAATCGGTAAAAATACAATAACGCTACCGACGCCGGTTATGATACCGTCTGTGATAAGCGAGTGCACGACCTCGTTTGTGTTCCATGCGGTCAGTCCGTTATCAATCGCAACGGTGAATTTGTCAATTGCAAACTCAAGCACTTCCTGCAGATATTTGCCGATAACACCGAATGTGAGCCAGAAAACGAGCCCCATAATAATTGCAAATGACGGGATTGCCGTGTACTTTCCCGTAAGGATTTTGTCGATTTTACGGCTGCGCTCGCGCTCTTTGCTCTCCTTCGGTTTTATAACGCACTGCCTTACAAGCTTTGTGATAAACGAAAATCGCATATCCGCAATGGCAGCGGCACGGTCAAGCCCGCGCTCCTGTTCCATCTGAACAATAATATGTTCAACGAACTCCGCCTCGTTTTCATCAAGCTTGAGAGCATTCATAATGCGCTCATCGCCCTCAACAAGTTTAGTTGCAGCAAAACGAACAGGGATTTCCGCATCCTCGGCGTGGTCTTTAATTAGGTGCATAATGCCGTGAAGCGCTCTGTGCACCGCACCGCCGTAGTCGCTTTCATCACAGAAGTCGTTGCGCTGCGGCTTTTCCTGATATTTTGCAATATGTACAGCGTGGCTTACAAGTTCGTCTACGCCCTCATTTTTTGAAGCCGAAATCGGTACAACAGGTATTCCGAGTATATCCTCCATCTCATTAATCAGCACTGAGCCGCCGTTGCCGCGCACTTCGTCCATCATATTGAGAGCAAGCACCATCGGCGTGTCAAGCTCCATAAGCTGCATTGTAAGATAAAGATTGCGTTCAATGTTTGTGGCGTCAACAATATTGATAATGCCGGTCGGTTTTTCGCCGAGGATATAACGGCGTGACACAATCTCCTCGCTCGTATAAGGTGACAGCGAGTATATGCCCGGCAGGTCAACAACCTCAGTATTGGGGTGGTTTTTTATCTGTCCGCTCTTGCGGTCAACGGTAACGCCCGGGAAGTTGCCGACGTGCTGATTTGAGCCTGTAAGCTGGTTAAACAGCGTGGTCTTGCCGCAGTTCTGGTTTCCTGCAAGTGCGAACGAAAGCACCTTGTCATCAGGCAGAGGATTCTCCTCAGCCTTGATATGGTACTTACCTCCCTCGCCGAGACCGGGGTGCTCTTTTTGCACTCTGGGCACAGATACTTCTTCGCCTTCGGTGGCGCTGATCTTTCTGACAGTGATCTTTTCCGCATCGGCAAGACGAAGGGTCAGTTCGTATCCGTGAATGCGAAATTCCGCAGGATCACCCATCGGCGCATATTTTACAAGCGTAATCTCTGCGCCCGGAATAACACCCATATCAAGGAAGTGCTGTCTCAGCGCGCCTTCACCCTCAACCTTTTCAATTACGCCCGACTGTTTTGGTTTTATTTCGTTAAGCTTCATTTTTATTTTCCACATAATTATTATAGTATATTATTTTGCCATAAATATTATATCAATTCTAAGAAATTTTGCAATAAAAAATTCAGTAATATAAAGAATAATTTGCACCGTATAAAAGCAAAACAGTCGGGAAAGTTCGGTTTACTTTTTTCGCTTGTTTGCTATTTTTTGTTGGAGGTTTATTTCTTGGTTTATACTGTTTTTGCCGCATTCCTTGTATTCAAGGATGTCATAGCCGTTTTCGTGTTTTGTATTCGGTACTGATTCAATCACAACGTCTTAACGGTGTATGTTCACACCTTTTATTGACATCTACACTATTCACAGGGGAAGTTAATTATTCCGCATTTGCAAAGATTAGTCGATTTGATGTGATTTTTGGATTTTATGGCGATGTTTTCGCAGAAATTTGTTCCTTATGAAATATGTGTTCTTTTTACAATATTCAATTCCGCTCTTGTCAAAAAATGTCGCTTATGCTACTATATGTATGAAAGGTCGGGTAAATATGCAGATTCACCGATTAAAAGCGATTATATCTTTTGTACTTGTTTTGTGTCTGATTCCGGGCACAATTACTGTTTTCGGCGCAAACAGCGACTATCTTAACGATGCTAAGTGGGCGCGTGCAACAGGTGTCAAAACGGTAGAACTCAACAAAACCTCAATTAACAATCACTTAAGCGGTACCGCTTCTTACATAAAAGACAATGACATTCTGGCGATGTATAACCGCTTCTCTTTCAGTGAGAGTTCTATGCAATTCGATGGTGGCGATGATATACGCGTGCAGTATGAAGTTGCGGCAAAAGAAGGGCTTTACACATTCGGAGTTACCGAAAACGGCATTGATGATGAATTCGGCGAATCGCAGAAGGTTTTTGAAGTGGGCTACAACTTTTACCTTGACGCTGATACGGGTAAAGTGTTGACCTATATTCAGTATAACGGTGACAGTTCAAGTGTAAAAGTCAGGACGTTTCTGTTTGTAAACAACTGCCGTTATTTGGTTTTTGATACAGTCGGACTTAAGAAGCCGGAAAAGACAACAACCAAAAAGCAAACAACAAAAGCGCCGAAAACGACTAAAAACAAGGCGCGTACAACGCTCAGATATAAGTATAAAAACAGATACAAGTATAAATATAAGAATAAGCGCAGCACAAAAGCAGCCCGTTACCGTTCGTCAAAAAGCGGTAATGAAGCGGCGCAGGAGCATTCTACAAAATTCGATATGCAGTTTGATGATGAGAATCAGTCAAACAAATCGAAAAAGAAGGCAAAGAACACTTCAACAACCACAGATAACGAAACAACTTCGGCAAGTCAACGTGCTTCGATGACAGATCGCGCATTAATATTGTTGATCAGCGGAATAGCACTTATAATATTCGGCGCGCTGATTATCCTATATACAGCCGGTTACAGCAAGGCAAAAAATCGCTTTAAATCTGACAATCCGCCGGATGAAAAAGAAGAAAACACCGATGAATAAAGGAGATATCAATGCATTTTAAACGTTTTATTAAAATACTGAAAGAAACAGGCCTTACCAGCATGCTCCTTTCGTTTATCATTGTGTATTTTGTCGCATCTTTGATTATGTACTTTGCAGAGCCGAGTATTAAAACTATTGCAGACGCGCTGTGGTATACCTTCGTTGCGGCGACATCAATCGGATTCGGTGACTTTTATCCCGTAACTCATATCGGCAGAATTATTACTGTGATAATCACGATTTACGAAATTGTAGTGGCGGCAATGATCCCCGGCGTTGTAGTAGCATATTATTCCGAAAAGCTCAAAATCAAGGAGAACCAGACAATTTCAACATTCCTTGAAAAGCTTGAACAACTCCCCGAATTGACAAAAGAAGAACTCACGGAACTTGCCGAAAAGGTTAAAAGGTTTAACAAATAACATCGGGAGGGCAATATGCCCTCCTGTTACTTTTGCAGTTATATTGGTTTTCTTTTTATAATGTTATCAATAAAACAATCAAACCTCGCTAATAATAAAAGCGAGGTGTTTTTTATGTTTAAAAAAGGCAAAACAGTATTTTTTGATTCGCAGCCGGTTATTACGGGCAGTGCGGGAGTCGTCGGTAAAAAAGAGGGCGAAGGACCTCTGCGCGGTGACTTTGATATGATTTTTGAGGACACGACGATGGGGAAGGAGTCGTTTGAGCTTGCCGAATCTGCAATGTTGCACGACTCGATAATCCGTGCCCTCACCAACGCAGGTAGGAGCCCGAGCGATGTTGATTTTGTGATGACAGGTGACCTGCTCGACCAGTGCGTCGGTTCTGCTTTTGCGCTCAAGGACTTGCAGATTCCGTTTGTTGGGATGTACGGTGCGTGCTCCACAATGGCGCTCACGCTCGCGAGCTGCGCAATGCTTGTTGACGGCGGTGCAAAGTGCTGTGTAGGCGGCGCGTCAAGCCACTTTTGTTCAAGTGAAAGGCAGTTCCGCTTTCCGCTCGAATACGGCGGTCAGCGCCCGCCCACAGCTCAATGGACAGTAACCGGCGCAGGCAGCTGCGTGGTCGAAAATGCAGGCGAAAACAGCAACGCAGATGAAGTGATAATCACCGCTGTCCAAATCGGCACAATCACCGACCTGGGAATCAAAGACCCTAACAATATGGGAGCCGCCATGGCACCTGCTGGTGTTATAATAAGACCATAAGGTAACCAATATATTCCTAAATTACCTTAAATAACGCAGAAAACAACTGTATATTGTGGAGGGACAAAAAAGGTGCATATATCGAATAATCTTAACTTTTGCAGCTATTTTCTGAACGAAGAAGGGGGGCTTGAAAAAGAAAATCAGGACATAGGTCTTTGGGGAATTCGGCGCGCCAGGTACCTATGGTACAACGACCCAAAGATCTATGCCGGATTAATTGCGACAGGTCAGGCGCACGAGTATTATTTTTCGGTCAACAAAAAAGCAACAAAAGAATATGATAAAGTTTTAAAGCAATACATAAAAGACCGAAGAATAAAATCAATCAGAAATAAAGAAAACAAGCGTGCCGAAATGGACAAAGCCATAAGCGACGCCGAAGACGTCGTTTATGAAAAATACATTCTAATAAAATGGGAAGGAGACACATATTGAATATTAACAAAGAATTATATAGGATATTTGATGAAGCAGATTTAGTTAATGTAGAGTTCTTGACTAATGAGTGGAGAAAACTCAACATTAGCAATATAAAAGATGCTAAAATCATACTTAAACCGTTTATTTTTTCAACCATATATGAAATGAGCCTTTCAGAGGGGCATCTGGTTGATGATAAACAAATTAAAAGCATTATCGATGGAAACCTTATTTCATTTACAGGTCCACTGGAAACCGTAATGCTTATCAATAACCTAAAAAAAGCTATGAATTATGTAATCGATGCAGGGATATTAAAAATGCCGTTAACAAGCGGATTGATTTATAATATTTACACCCTTGTAGCGACGGGAGTTACCAAAAATGATTTTGACTATTTCAAACGTCATATGTATCGCAGCAAGTCTGTTTACGATAATCTGCGAACACTGGCGAGCGAACTACGAACCCGCACCAATAGTGAAAGCATTTTGGAGTTGTCTGCGTATCTTATGGTTCGCTTGCAGAGTATCCAGCCGTTTGAATCGTTTAATTTTACGGTGGCAAAATTGCTGTGTATATACTATCTGCTTTATAATGGTTATCCGCCGATTCTTTTTAAGTCGGCATTTGACTTCGCGCTTGAAGACTGTATCATTTCCGCCTCAACAGATGATGAACTGTGTGAGGTAACAGCAGTATTTAAGTATTTACTGAAAAACACTATGCAAAAAAATATAAACTACAACAATTTTAATAAGAGAATAGAAGATTATTTTGATATGGAGGTTAATAATGAATAATAAAGATGTAAAAACTGTAAATTCAGTTATGGATGTATTTCCGATTTCGGAATTTGATAAAGAAGGAATAAGAGAATTTCAGAAAAACCATGATAGCGAATCGCACCCGCAGTTCAGAAATTTTTATACTTATTCTTTTACGCCTATGCCGTTAGGTTTCTTTGGCGTTTGTAAATGCGAATACTGCGGCGACGAATATCATTTTATGTCGCTATTTTCAAGATAGAAAACGTATTATTTGTATCATGGAAGATGCCCGCATTGCACTCAATGTGCAGTGCGGGCATCACTGTTTTTGATAACGTTATTAAAAATAATAATAAAGAAATGGATGAATTCTTTGAAATGCTTTCCGATATCATAGCCTGAAATCAAGCGATTTCAGGCTGCTTTTTTTGATTGTTCAATTGTTCTGCTAAATCTGCGTAAGCATCACTAAACTTGAAAATGATTGTAATATTTCCGTTCTCCTGGATCAAAATTGAATCAACCAACTCAAGCAGAATCGAACGAGTCAATTTATCAATGTTTTTGTGTTTTTTAAAGTTTTCTATAAACTCATTCTTTTCAGGCATACTTATGACCTTGTCTGTATTTTCAAGCGCTTCTATTGACTTTTCGAGCATTTCGATTTCGTTACTTAAATGCGATTTTAGACGACGATATTCATCTTTGTTAATATCGCCATTTTTCCAATCGTCATAAAGTTCGGCAAAATCCCTGCATAAACGATTGAGTTCGTTTTTTTGCTTACTCAACATTCTGTTTCCCGTTGATTTGGATTCTTTTTTCTTTGCCTTATTCAACGCAGAAACAGTTTTTTCATAATCAAGCGAAACATCGACAATCATCTGTATGGATTTTAATACCGCATTTTCCAACTGATCCGCCCTTATTGAGTGCGGAGTGCAAGCACCTTTATCCATCTTTCTGGAAGTTACGCATCTATAGTAAACATATGTGCCGTATGGATGTTCATTTGTTTTTTTACTCATCGCACGTCCGCAGTCAGCACATTTTAGCAAGCCTGCAAACAGGTCGAGTTCTCCACTTCTTTGCGATACCTTGGTGCGCTTTTTCAGCATTTCCTGTACTTTGTCAAAATCGGCTCTGTCAATAATCGCCTCGTGGGTGTTTTCGACTATTATCCATTGATCTTTTGGTACAGAGCGGCATTTCTGGTTTTTGTAGCTTATGGATTCGTTTTTTCCTTGAACCAGATTGCCGATGTAAACCTGATTTGAAAGAATACGTCTTACTGTCTGGTCGCACCATAGTCCGTCATTATTGCCCGATGATGTGTGATGGTAGTTCCAGCCTAGACTCTTTTTATACGTACTTGGATTTGGAACCTTCATTTTGTTCAGGCTTTTTGTGATTCCTAAAATGCTGTCACCGTCAAGATATTTTTGAAAAATCAGTCTGACAAATTCAGCAGCAGTTTCATCAACTATTAATTTGTGGCGGTCATTTGGATCTTTTAAATAACCGTAAGGCGGGAAAGAACCTATGAATTTTCCGTGCTTGCGATTGTTTGTAAGCGAACCTTTGATGTTTACTGAAGCAGATGCAACATAATTTTCATTTATCAGATTAAACATACCGATACTAAGGAATTGTGATGCAGCGTTAATGCCGGTTGCAAATGTGTCAATATTATTGTTCAAAGCAATAAACCTGATTCTGTGCTGAGCAAAGTATTCATCGTACTCTCCGGCTTTTGCGTAGTTTCTGCCGAAACGTGACAGATCTTTAACTATTACGCAGTTAACTTTTTTCGCTTCAATATCGTCAATCATACGTTGAAATGCCGGACGCTCAAAATTCGTTCCACTCCAGCCGTCATCAATGTAATAATCAACAATTTCGATGTCTTCCTGACGTAAAACATAATCAGTCAGGATTTCGCGCTGTGAAGTTATTGAATTACTCTCAGCTTTGTCGCCGTCCTCGCGAGAAAGGCGAATATAAAGA
>CAYZPT010000024.1:0-19391 GCA_964480285.1 uncultured Bacteroides sp. | reverse complement strand
AACCGCATTAACGGCGTTTACGGTCACTACAATTACGACCTTTGCACCACTATTCTTCGCGGTGAGTGGGGCTATGAGGGCAACGTTATGACCGACTGGTGGCTGATGAGCGAAAAAAGCCCCGAAAATCCGGCAGTCAAGGATCAGGCTTACCGCGTAAGGGCGCAGATCGATCTGTTTATGCCCGGCGGACCGAGAGTTACAAACCGCAAACCGGACGGCACATTGCTTTCTTCCCTCGGCAAACCGTTTGGCATCACCGTCGGAGAAATCCAGCGCAGTGCTATGAATGTACTCAAAAGCGCAATGGATATCAAGTTATAAAAAAACGGCACCGCGAAACTGCGGTGCCTGCTTCCCATAAGGGTGATAAATATGAAAGAGTTAAGTGAAAAAGCGCCGAAGCGCGCAATGATTGCATACGTTGTGATCTGGGCAGTATGCTTTGCGACAATTCTGCTGTCACCGCACGATGACGGCGGAATTGCGTTCATTACAATGTATATAGTGCTTCCGATTACGGCGCTGTGCGTATCTGCAGTTATCGGTTACGTCAGTCAAAACAAGTCAAAGTGGCTGACGGCATTGCTTTTCGGCGTAATGAATCTGCTGTGCGCCGCGGCTTTTCCGATACTGAACAGCGGCTTTAATGTTAAAGAAATCGTGACTTATTACGACTTTGCCGATTTGCCGATGCTTATATTTTTTACAACTGCGGCACTGTTCGGTTTGCTGTTCGGGCACATAAAAATGCGCCATGAGAAACGCAAAGCTAATAAATAATTAATTATAAACATTAATAAAAAGGCTTGCATCGCAAGCCTTTTTATTTAGTCTATCTGTGTATAGAACGCTTTGAGAACGGACTGCATAACGAAGTCCTTGTCCGGATAGAACTCAGCGTGAACAATGTCGGCGTATTCGGGGTTCGGATCGCTTGCAGCCTTCATTTCGCCCTTAAGCGTTACACCGTCAAAATCGCGGATATTCTTCTGCAGGAAAAGCGAAGCCATATACGTTGCATTGGACAGCGTCAGATTGGTTTTTGAATAATTATTTGAGGTGTTGTAAAGCCTTGAAACAGTGGAAAAGTCGCGTACAACCGCAGGCATTGCCTGAGTTGAAAACGCCTTGACATACTGAATCTGGCGCTCTGTACGGTTGAGTGATGCGTTGACGTCATCCATATCACGTCTTCTTACATACTCCTCTGCCATATCGCCTTTAAGCGTTACGGGATCGCCGACTCTGATGCTCTGATCAGGAAATGCGTAAAGCGAGCTTGCAATCTCCACTCCGCCGATTGCATCGTTAAGCGGTGCGATGCCGTCAAGATCAAGCACAAAGTACTTCTGGATAGGAACATTGTTCAGTATTCTGCTCATAGCGTCAACCGTATTCCGGCAACTGAGCTCATCGCCGTCACCGTAAGCATACGCAAGGCAGAGTTGCGAGAGCTTGCTGTTTATGAGAAGTCCTGTATCTGCGCTGTAACGGTCAATTTCGACCATAGTATCACGCGGGATGGCGATAACGTTTGTTTTGCCGGTGTTAGTATCTACCGCGATAACAATATCAGCGTCGGCACAACCGACAAAGTCAGTTTCCGCAGTGGTTTCAAGCGTACGCTGGTCAACGCCGATAAACGCAAGTGCAACCACATCTTCGTTAAACTTATACTTATGGCCCTTGTATTCAATTATTTCCTCATACTTAGTTTCGCCGTTTGTCACAGGCATAATGTCATTTTTTCCCTTATAGCGTAAGAAGAGGAAAGTGCCGAAAACCGTGCTGATTGCGAGTGCGAGCACAAGCACAATAATTATTGCAATCTTGAGCGCAACCGGCAATTTCTTTTTGTCCTTTTTGCTGCTCTTGCTGCTCGATGAGGAATGATGATGTGAACTTGAGTGACTTTTCTTTGATGAGTGATGATGGCGGTGACGATGGTGGTGGCGGTGATGACGGTGATGATGGTGATGCTTTTCACTCTTTTCACGCTCAGCCTCCGCACGCGCCTCCTGATAACTCTTTATATCCTCTTTAAGCTCAAAAACAGAATCGTCCTGCTCCGCCGCCGGCTTTAGCTCGGGCTTTACCGGCTCAGCCGGTTTTTCCGCACCTATACTGCTCAGGATATCATCGCTTTCAAGTCCCGAAAGATTTGGGTCAATTTGTCTTTTCATCCTTAATCAATACTCCGCATACTAAATATCTGTTACTTCTTTGATTTGTAAAGCAGGTTGACAAAATCACAAGACGGTCGTTAGTTGTCAGCACCCTGCCAAGATCTTTCCTGACATTCTGATTATTTGTATCAGGCGCCTGAACCATTTTTATAAAATCGCGGTAAACTGCAGTGTCATTAAAATTATAGCAGTTAAGCAGATGCCTGTCATCATACTTGAACGCAGATACAATTTTATAAGTCAGTTTGCGTTCGGGCATATAGATATAAAACTTATCGTGCTTATTAAAGAATTCCGTCGATTCAAATTCATGAAGCGTTGTGAACATTGTATCGCCGTATCCGTTATGACCGTAGAGCACCGTAATCCTGTCCCTGAAAGTGGTGGTGTTGCCGAGTTCGGAATAAATAGCGCCGCTTGAACTCCAGCTTTTGTAATACGCCTCGTGCTTAAGATAAAAGTAGTCATCATCAGGATGCTGAACAACAGGATAGTTGACGTTTGTACCCGGAACTTTAAGCCACGCATATATATCGCTGTTATTCGTCCTGAGCGAATCAAAGTCAATCGGGTTCTTGGCAAGATGCTCGTCAACATCCCTAGTGGTTGCAGCAATACTGGAGGCTAACTCATCATTATGCCGTGCATCATACTGCACATAAAGGTAGTAACCTAAAAATCCGGAACATACAATGACAAGCAGAATGATAAGCAGAATTATTATAATTCTGTTTTCTTTTTGTCGTCTGTCGTCTTTTTCTTTCTTTTTGATTTCGTCGCTCATTTAATCAGTCTTCCCAATCAAAATTAAATAAAGCCCGTGCTTTCACGGGCTGTTATTTAATTATTAGTCTTCGTTCTTCTTTTTCATTGCTGCAAGAACTGCAATGCCGGCACCTGCAACTGCAACTGCTGTAGCTGTCGTGGCACCTGTCTTAGGTGACTTGCTGTTACCGTTCGGCTGCGGAGCCGCACTGGTAGTTGTTTCGCCGTTTTCGTCTTTAACGATAGCGTTTGCAACAACCTCGCCTGAATATCCGTTGAGAAGCTGAATTGTAATTGAGTTACCGTCACGTGAAATAACTTTGTAATCTTTACCTTCAACCATTCCCGGGAATTCCCAGCCAACGAGCTCACCGTTGCCGGTATAGGTAAACGTAATCTTGGTAGGATCCTTAGGATCTCTTTCCCACGTTACATCGTTTGACGGGTTACCGTTAACCTTGCCCTTGATGTCCGGCTCTTCTTCCTTATTTGTTGTGCTTTCAATACTCTGTACCGGTTTAGCAAATGCCGGAACAGCATACACTGTTGTAACAGAAGCAATAAGTAAAACCGAAAGGATAATTGATATTACTTTTTTCATTAGTTAACACCTCTAAAATTTATTTACAGATAATTGTATCATTATAATCATATAGATTATAACACGATTACTGTTTTTTGTAAAGAGTTTTTGTAATAAAAAATTTTAATATAAAATACTACCAAAATATTGTGTATTGCATTTGTCCCGACACAACATAATGTTTACGACAGTTGCGCTTTACCGGTACACAATTCGTAATATCTGCCCTTTTGTTCAAGCAGGTTTGCATGGTCGCCGCGCTCAATAATTTCACCGTGCTCAAGCACCATAATTGCATTTGAGTTGCGGACGGTTGACAGCCTGTGTGCAATGACAAATACCGTTCTGCCAATCATCAGTCTGTCCATACCGTGCTCGATATGAGCCTCGGTGCGGGTGTCGACAGACGAAGTTGCCTCATCAAGAATCATAACCGGCGGGTCTGCCACAGCAGCACGCGCAATTGCCAGCAGCTGCCTCTGCCCCTGCGAAAGATTAGCGCCGTCGCCGGTAATTTCCGTATCGTAACCGTCAGGCAGGTGGCGTATGAACGAGTGCGCAGAAGCAAGTTTTGACGCTGCAATACATTCCTCATCAGTTGCGTCCAGTCTACCGTAGCGGATGTTATCCATAATCGTACCCGTGAACAGATGCGTATCCTGAAGTACCATTGCAAGCGATTTGCGAAGATCGCTCTTTTTGATTCGCTTGATATCGATTCCGTCGTATGTTATCGCACCCTGCTGAACATCGTAAAAACGGTTGATCAGGTTTGTTATTGTGGTTTTTCCCGCGCCGGTTGAGCCGACAAACGCAATCTTCTGTGCAGGTTTTGCATAAAGATTGATATCTTTAAGCACCACTTTGTCATCAACATATGAGAATGTAACATCGTCGAAAACAACTTTGCCTTCAACAGGAATCCTGTTATCGCCGTCAACCCAGAACCACTTTTTGCCCTCTTCTGTTCTGAGTTCTTCAAGCGTAACAGTGCCCTCGTCAACCTCGGGTGCGGTGTCCATAATTTCAAACACACGCTCTGCACCTGCAAGTGCTGAAAAGATATTGTTCATCTGGTTCATTATCTGGTTAATCGGCTGTGTAAATTGCCTTGAATAACCGAGAAATGCAAAGAACGTACCGATGTCAAGCATAGCGGGAGCGAGCAGAACAAGCATACCGCCAACAAGCGTAACCGTTGCATAAGAGGCGTTATTGATGCCGGTTGAACACGGACCCATAATACCTGAATAGAAATTCGCCTTTGTTGCAACAGTACGGTAATCCTCGTTGAGAGCGTCGAAATCCTCTTTGGCAACAGCCTCGTGGTTAAAGACCTTAACAACCTTCATACCCTCCATTGTTTCCTCAATGTTGCCATTCATTTTACCGAGTGCCGCCTGCTGTGCCTTGTAGTATTTTTTCGTCTTTTTTGCGATGAAAACCGAGTTCCACACCATAATCAGCAGGAACACAAGTGCAACAAGGAATAGTTGCCACTTGAGATAAATCATCATAACGATTATGCTGACAAAGCTGAAAACCGATGATACAAGCTGAACAATCGTCTGCTCAAGCATCATCTGAATATTGTCAACATCATTTGTAAAGCGGCTCATAACTTCGCCGTGAGTCTGCGCGTCAAAAAACCTGAGCGGCAAAGTCTGCAGGTGGTCAAACAAATCTTTACGGATAATGTTTGTCGTTTTGTACGCCATACGCACCATAATCTTTGCCTGAATAAATGTGAAAAGTGACGCACCGATATAAAATGCGGATACAATAATCAGATTTTTAATAAGCAGCTTTATGCCCACTGTGGCAAAATTGTTTGCCTTGATAGAATCGGCAACGTCGTTGAGAATCGGCTTGAGCCAGTACGATGCGCCCATCTGGCAAAGTGTACCGAGAATGAGCATAAGCAAAACAATCAACAGAAGATACTTGCTTTTGCCGATGTATTCCACAATGCGTAAAAGGGATTTTTTAGTGTCTTTGGGCTTAACAATGCCCGGGTTTCTTCCTCCTCCGGGTGGCATTACTCAAGCACCCCCTTCTGCTGTGTATCGTGAATTTCGCGGTAAATCTCGCTTGTTTTCATAAGTTCATCATGATTTCCGACAGAATCAATTTTGCCGTCGTCAAGCACAATAATCTCATCCGCGTCCTTAACCGACGAAATACGCTGAGCAATAATTATAACCGTGGTATCTTTAAATTCACTGTAAAAACTTTCGCGGATTTTTGCCTCGGTGGCAGTGTCAACCGCCGAAGTTGAATCGTCAAGAATCAGTATCTTCGGGTTTTTGAGCATTGCCCTTGCGATACAGAGTCGCTGTTTCTGTCCGCCGGAAAGATTCAGACCGCCCTGCGAAAGATCAGTATCGTAACCGTCGGGCTGTTCCATAATAAAGTCGTGCGCCTGCGCCGACTTACAGACTGCAATAACCTCGTCATCAGTAGCATCGTCTTTACCCCAGCGCACATTTTCCTTGATTGTACCTGAGAAAAGGACGTTCTTCTGCAGCACAACGCCAACAAGGTCGCGCAGCGCGGTGAGGTCGTAATCTCTGACGTCAATGCCGTCAACCAGTACCGAGCCGCCCGTAACATCGTAAAGGCGCGGAATGAGGTTGACAAGGCTTGTTTTGCCGCAACCTGTAGAGCCGATAATGCCGACTATGTTTCCTGCCTCCGCCTTGAAAGTTATGTCCTCAAGCACGTTATCACCCTCGTGATAGCCGAAATTTACATTTTTGAATTCAATTGCACCTTTCGGATCCTCAGGAACAAAGGGATTCTCGGGGTTTTTGATATCCACTTCGGTGTCAAGCACTTCAACAATACGGTCACCGCAAGCTTTTGCGCGCGTAATCTGCAACATGAGAATCGACACCATCATTATGTTCATAAGCACCTGCACTATGTATGATGCGAGAACAGAAATCTGCCCTACATCCATTTCGCCTGCAGCTGCACTTTTTGAACCTTTGTAGTATAGGAACACAATTACAACGTTCATCAAAAACATCATAATCGGAAGTACAGTAACAACAAGACCCGAAGCCCTTGCGCCCATTGCGGCAAGTTCATCGGAAGCGTTATGGAATTTATCCTTTTCCCTGTCCTCACGAACAAATGCCTTGACAACACGGATACCGATAAGATTTTCCTGAACAACGCGGTTTACGTTATCGATCTTCTTCTGCATCTTCTGGAACATCGGAAAACCGAATTTCAGCACAACCGCAACAATAACGCCGATAATCGGGAGCAAGACAAGGATTATAGATGAAATACGGTGGTTGATACTGAATGCAAACACCGCCGCAACAACAAGAAGCGCGGGGGCGCGCACAAAAATACGCAAAATCATCATAAGCGTGTTCTGCAGCATCGTAACATCGTTTGTCATGCGCGTTGTAAGCGACGAAGTAGAAAATGCATCGAGATTCTTAAACGAAAACGAACTTATTTTTTCGTACATATGACGGCGTAAACGATATGAAAATCTCTGACTTACAACGGACGATACCCTCATAGTAATGAGTCCGCCGGCAAGTCCCAGAACCGCCATACCAAACATAGCAAGCCCGATAAGAATAACGTAATGTGACACATTTTCGCCGGTTTCCGCAGCAACGGAAACCTTTTTGTAAACGCTGTTTGCAATAGTCGGCAGCGACATTTCGCACATAGCTTCAATAATCATACCCGCGGCACTGACTGCGCACAGCCACCACATACCCGACAGGTATTTTGACAGTTTTTTAATCATTACTTAAACCTCGTGTCAGCAAGAATTAATTCCAATTTGTTATTTTATCACAAATATTTTGTATATTCAACCAAATTATTATATTAATAAAAACATTGAAATAATCACCGTTCTGTGATATAATATTTGTTCATCAGTAAACAAATGTCAACAAATGACAAAACGGAAGAACAATTATGTCTTACAATCTTTGCGACTATAACACTGTTAACAGTCTGCTGAAAAAGCACGGCTTTACATTTTCAAAGGCGCTCGGTCAGAATTTCCTGATTGACAGTAGCGTTTGCCCCTCTATGGCAAGCGAGCTCGGCGCAGATGAAAACACAGGCGTTATTGAAATCGGTCCCGGTATCGGCGTGCTGACAAAAGAGCTGTGCCTCACCGCCGGCAAAGTTGTTGCAATCGAGCTTGACAAAAGGCTTTACCCCGTTCTTGACGAAACGCTCTGCGGTTTCGACAATTTTGAACTCGTATGCGGCGATATAATGAAAACGGATTTAACCGCGCTTATCTGCGAAAGGTTTGCGGATTTCGACAGCGTAAAAGTATGCGCAAATCTTCCGTATTACATCACCTCGCCCGTCATTATGATGCTGCTTGAAAGCGAAGCGCCGATTGACGAAATCGTTGTTATGGTGCAAAAAGAAGCGGCTGAAAGGCTGTGCGCAGAGATGGGCACTCGTGAAGCTGGTGCAGTTACCGCAGCGGTTAATTACTATGCTGACGCAGAAATGCTTTTTGAGGTTGGCAGAGAGAGTTTTATGCCCTCGCCTAAAGTTGACAGTGAAGTGATAAAACTCACTTTGCACAAAGAACAAAGATACAATATTGCGGACAAAAAAGCGTTTTTCCGCCTTGTAAAAGCCGCGTTCGCGCAAAGGCGCAAGACGCTTGTTAACACAGTTTCCTCTTCCCTTTCAATTCCGAAAGCGGAAATCACAGCCGCCCTCGGCGAACTTGGCATAAGCGAAACAATACGGGCAGAGAAAATGACAATGGAGGATTTTGCGGCACTGGCAAACATATTGTTCAGACCGTAATCATATATTCCTATGGCAAAAAAAGACAACACACTAGTTTTCAGCGAATACAGCATACCAAAAGCGGTTGCCGCACTGGCATTGCCAAGTATGCTCGCCATGCTGATAAACATAGTATATAATTTAGCAGATACATTCTTCGTCGGTCAGACAGGCGACGCAAATCAGGTTTCGGCAGTATCGCTTTCAATGCCGCTGTTTTTGCTGTTCATCGCACTGGGTAACCTGTTCGGAGTCGGCGGATGCGCGTTTGTAAGCCGCTCGCTCGGAGAGGGTAACCGCGATATTATCAAAACAATTTCGGCGTTTTGCGTGTACGGCGGAATTGCCGCAGGCGTGCTGCTCGGCGGTATATTTCTGATTTTCAGAAGACCGATACTTTACCTTGTAGGTGCATCTGATGACAGTATTGATTTTGCGTGCGACTATCTTATGTGGGTGGCGCTCGGCGCACCGCTGATTGTAACTTCAATTACTGTCGGCAACCTTATACGCGGCGAAGGCGCGGCAAAGCCTTCCGTAACCGGTATGATTATCGGTCAGCTGACAAACATTGTTCTTGACCCGATTTTCATCCTCGGTAAAGGCGACAGGGTTCTGTTTTTTGACCTGCCGTTCGGTCTTGATCTGGGCGTTGCAGGTGCGGCAATTGCAACAGTGCTCGGCAATGTGGTTACCGTGGTATTTTTCCTCGTTTACTTTTTGCGCGGCAAATCAATTCTTTCGATCACGCCAAAGAGGTTTTCTGTTAAAAACGGCATTGCCAAAGGCGTGCTCGGCGTAGGTCTGCCGGCGGCGCTTAACAACCTGCTGATGAGCCTTTCAAACATAGTGATAAATATGTTTTTGTCGCACTACGGCGACACAGCGGTCGCCGCAATGGGCGTTGCAATGAAGGCAAATATGCTTGTTGTTATGCTGCAACTAGGTCTGGCGCAGGGTATTCAGCCGCTTGTCGGCTACTGCTACGGCGCAAAAAACTACAAACGAATGAAAAAAAGTATGCTTTTCAGTATGCTTTGCAATATAATCATTGGCGCGACGATGACGACGGTTTACATATTCTTCCGCAGGCAGGTTATCAGTATGTTCATTGATAATGCAGAGGTTGTGGATTACGGTGTAAAAATGCTCACTGCGCTTATGGCGTCGGGTGCATTCCTCGGCGTAATGTTCATAATCAACTTTTCGTTCCAGGGTATGGGCAAAGGCTTTCAGTCGCTGCTTCTCGCAGTCGGACGGCAAGGACTTATCTACCTGCCCCTGCTGTTCATTATGGACAGACTCATCGGGCTTGAAGGCATAATATGGGCCCAACCTGCGGCTGACTATGTATGTATAGTTATGAGCGTTATTATGCTGTTTGTTGTTATAAGAAAACTGGAGAAAGAACAAACTGTTACAGGAGATGCAGACAATGCGACTCAACGACCTAAAGGATAAAGATATAAAAAAACTGTGCGACATACTCGCACCGAAAATCTCGGAACACAGAATGTTTAAGTTTATGTGCCCCGATGATAGCGAGCGCGTTGATTTTGCAAACGCATATCTGAATTACAATATGCCGCGCTGGCTTGAACGCCACGACTATGTTCTGACAGACGAAAATTTTGACGTGCTTGTCGTGCTTGCAAGCCCGCGACGCTCATCGCATAAATTCCACGGAAAAGGCGCAAAGCGAATGAAAAAGTTCAACAGTGCGTCAACGATGTTCTTTTATCGCGGAAATCTGTCGTACATAGTTCACCTTGTCGCACCGCGAAACAAAAGAATCAAGGTGATGTCGATTTTATCAGACGGCAATCACGACAATGTGGTACTTGAGCTTGTTGATGAGGCAATCGCGCTGTCATACGATCGCGATTTCAACCTGATGTACGACACGCTCACCCGCCGCCTTATCAATCATATGAAGGAAAAAGATTTTGTCATAGTTTATCAAAAAATGTTTGCGAGTACAGGCTATGTGCAAACAATAATGATGCTGAACAAAGAATAAGACATAAAAACGGTTCTCCGGAATGGAGAACCGTTTTTTATATGCAATATGATTTATACCATTAAGTCTGCAATGCTGTCCGCAAGCTCGGTCGGATTATCAACCGAAAGTCCTGCAATAAGACGCGCCTGATTGTAGAGAATTTTTGTGTATTTTTCAAGCATTGCGTCATCTGCCGACGCGAGTTTATCTGCAATCGGGTGCGATGAGCTGATTTCGAGCACAAGCTGCGCCTGCATATTTTTGTCTGCGCCCGGCATTTGCGCGAACACCTTAGCCATTTCAAGACTCATATAGCCCTCTGCCGCAAGCGAAACAGCATGGTTGCCGAGTTTGTTGGTGAGTTTTACTGCCGTTACCTCGTCGCCAAGCAGATCCTTCATCTTGCCGAGCCACTCTTTTGAGTCCTCGTTTTTCTTCTGAATTGCCTCTTTTTCCGATTCGGTGGAGAGATCAAAATCGTCCTTTAGAATGTTTGCAAAGTGCTTGCCGTCGTATTCCATTAACATCTGGATAGCGAACTCGTCCACATCGTCGGTGAAATAAAGCACCTCAAAGCCTTTTTCCTTAACAGCCTCGCACTGGGGGAGCAAAGCGATTTTGTCCTCGCTTTCGCCGCAGGCATAATAGATGTTTTCCTGCGAATCAGCCATTCTGTCGCGATACTCTTTAAGAGTAGCATAGCCGCCGTTTGACGACTTAAACAGAAGCAAGTCTTTAAGTCCGTCCTTATTTATGCCGTAGTCGGCATAAACACCCCACTTAATCTGCACGCCGAAAGTTTTCCAGATTTCCTCATACTTTTCGCGCTCTTTGCGCAGAAGCTTTGTGAGCTCGGATTTGATCTTTTTGTCAATCGCCTTTGCGATTATCTTAAGCTGGTGGTCGTGCTGCAGGATTTCACGCGAAATATTGAGCGACAGATCTGCGCTGTCAACCAAGCCCTTTACAAAGCTGAAATAATCGGGAAGCAGGTCAGCGCACTTGTCCATAATCAGCACGCCGTTTGAATAGAGCTGCAAGCCCTTTTCGTACTCCTTTGAATAGAAGTCAAACGGTGCGTTTTTCGGCACGAACATCAGCGCGTCGAAGGTCGCCTGTCCCTCTGTCTTGGAGTGGATAACAAGCGCCGGCTCTGTGTAATCGTAGAACTTCTGCTTATAGAATTCGTTGTAATCCTCGTCGGTAATTTCACCCTTGCTCTTGCGCCAGATCGGCACCTGCGAGTTGAGCTTTTCGTCATTAACCTCGGTGATATACTCGCCCTCGTTATCCGGATCTGGTACTTGCGAAGTCATCTCCATTACGATAGGATAACGGATATAATCGCTGTACTTTTTAACAAGCTCCTGAATCTTGTACTGTTCAAGATATTGATCGTAATCGTCGTTTTCGGTATTTTCTTTGATATGCAGCGTAATCACTGTGCCGACTGTGTCCTTTTCACAAGGCTCAATTGTGTAACCGTCCGCACCTTCGCTTATCCACCTTGCAGCCTCATCAGAGCCGAGCGCCTTTGAAACGACCTCGACCTTGTCGGAAACCATAAACGATGAATAAAAACCAACGCCGAACTGACCGATAACCTCGATATTCTCCATATTCTCATCGCCCTCATTGTCATTCTTGAAGTTGAGGGAGTCGGATTTGGCAATTGTACCGAGATTCTTTTCAAGCTCGTCGGGAGTCATACCGATACCGTTGTCGCTGATTGTAATTGTGCGCGCGTCCTTGTCAAGATCAATTCGGATATCAAGATTATCGGTATTGATGCTTGTATCCGTCAGCGACTTAAAATAGAGTTTGTCCGTTGCGTCGCTCGCATTGGAAATAAGCTCGCGCAAAAAGATTTCCTTGTGGGTGTAAATCGAATTTATCATCATATCAAGGAGTTTTTTTGATTCTGCTTTAAACTGTTTTTTTCTCAAAATGATCACCTTCATAATATAATATTTGTAAAATTAGCACTCTTGCTCTTCGAGTGCTAACTATATTATAGTCTTTATTTTCCATTTGTCAATAGTATTGTTTGTTGAATTTTTGCCAAATATATGTTATATTGTTATTAATTATCCGAGGAGTGATTCAATATGGATTTATCACTTGTTATTCCCTGCTATAATGAGCAGGGCAATGTTGAAAAATTTTTTGAAGAGAGTGAAAAAGTTTTTTCCCTGTCGGGCATAAGATACGAGTACGTCTTTGTAAACGACGGCAGCAGCGACAAAACGGGCGAAAGGCTTAAATCTCTGTTTGATACTCACACAAACAGGAATATAAGCGTTATTGATTTTTCGCGCAACTTCGGTAAAGAGAGCGCCATTTACGCCGGTCTGCAACACGCGAGCGGCGAGTATATCTGTATTATTGACGCCGATCTGCAGCAACGTCCCGAAACCGCATATGAAATGTACAAATTCATCGCAGACAACCGCGAATTTGACTGCGTTTGCGCTTATCAGAAAGAACGCAACGAGAGCGGATTTATGAAAGGCGTTAAGTCGTGCTTCTACAAAATTATGAACACCCTTGTTGAAACCGAGGTCAAGAACGGTGCAAGCGATTTCAGGCTGTTCAACACCAAAGTTCGCGACGCGATTTTGTCGCTCGGCGAATATCACCGCTTTTCAAAAGGTATTTTCAGCTGGGTGGGCTTTAACGTGCAATATATGGAATACAAGCCCGACGAACGCAACAGCGGCGAAACAAAGTGGAGCTTCGGTAAACTGCTGAGATACGGAATTTCAGGCATCGTGGCATTCTCAACCGCACCGCTGAAGCTCGCAATTTATATCGGATCGTTTGCAACTGTGTTCTCGGTAATCTATCTGATTATCACCGTAATACGCAAACTGACATCGCACATCAATGTGGACGGTTTCACTCAATTAGTAATACTTATTACTTTCTTTGCGGGGATTACGCTGTTCACACTCGGCATAATCGGCGAGTACATTGCAAAGATTTACCAGCAAGTTAAAAATCGCCCCATCTACATCGCAAAAGATGTAATGAAGCGAAATGATAAATAATCAAATATTATTAAAGGCTGCAACAGAGTTGCAGCCTCTTTTGTTTAATTAGAGAAGTCCGTCCCAGGTGTCAACTTCCTTAGCCTTCATCTCTTCCTCGTCAAACCAGTGCTGTGTTACAGACTTGCTCTCTGTGAAGAAGCGGTAAGCATCCTTGCCGAGGCAGTGGAGGTCGCCGAAGAAGGACTGCTTGTGTCCGCTGAACGGAATGAAGCCAACCGGTACAGGAATACCAACGTTGATACCAACCTGACCGCCGTCAGTGTATCTTGCAAACTGGCGTGCATAGTAACCGCTCTGTGTGTAGATAACCGAACCGTTAGCGTACGGGTTAGCGTTCATAAGTGCAAGACCTTCGTCAAAGTCCTTAACTCTCTTGATGCAAAGTACGGGGCCGAAAACTTCCTCGTCGCCGATTGTCATATCGGGAGTAACGTGGTCGAATACTGTAGGACCTACAAAGTAGCCGTTCTCGTAGCCTGCGGGAACTTCAGGGTTTCTGCCGTCAACAACAAGCTCTGCACCCTCGCTGATACCCTTTTCGATGTCTGCAAGAACTTCCTTGTAGTGCTTTTCGTAAGTAATCGGGCCGAGGCGTGTGCTCTTATCCCATGCAGGACCGCAGTTAACGGAAGCAATCTGCTTTTTGAGCTCTGCAACGAACTTGTCAGCAATGCTTTCCTGAACAACGCAAGCGGAGAGAGCCATACATCTCTGACCGCCACAACCGAATGCGGAGTTGATAACGCCTGCAACAGTTCTTTCAAGCGCGCAATCTTCCATAACAAGCGCATGGTTCTTTGCCTGGCAAAGTGCCTGACATCTCTTGCCGTTTGCAGCAGCCTTCTGATAAATCTTAAGACCAACCGGAGTAGAACCGACAAAGGTGATACCCTTTACTGCCGGATGCTCGAGGATTGTGTTAATCTCGTTTCTTGAGCAGGTTACGATATTGATAACGCCATCCGGAATACCAGCTTCCTTGTAAAGCTCACCGATACGCATAGCAGTTCTCGGTGTAAGTGAAGCCGCCTTAAGCACCATTGTGTTACCGCAAGCAACACAAACGGGAGCCATCCATCCAAACGGAATCATTGCAGGGAAGTTAACAGGTACGATACCTGCGAAAACGCCCATAGCCTCGCGATACTTAACAGTATCAAAACCTGTTGAAGCGTCCATAAGGCTTTCGCCCATCATGAGTGACGGAGCCTGAGTTGCAAGCTCTGTGCCCTCCTGTGCTTTGCCGACATCGCCTGCAGCCTCTGCCCAGGTCTTGCCGTTTTCTTCGCAGACGAGCATTGTAAGCTCATCCATATGCTCAATAAGGAGTTCTCTTACCTTGAAGAGAATTGCTGCTCTTTTTCTTGCCGGTGTGTTTCTCCAAGCGGGATATGCCTTGTCGGCAGCCTCGATTGCTTCAAGAACCTCGTCATTAGTACAGCACGGAGCCTGACCTGTAACCTCACCTGTTGACGGGTTGTGAAGGTCGTACCAGACGTCAGTTTTGGATTCTTTGAACTCACCGTTTACAAAATACTTGAGTTTTTCCATAATTTAGTCCTTACCTTTCATTAAAATAATTATAGTTTTTGTCGCGTTTATAATAACACTATATTGTTTTAATTTCAACATTTATTTTTATAAAGCGAAATTTTTGCACTTATACACAAAAAGTCAGTTTTTTCTGAGCGTATTACAATATAAGTTGACGGAATTTACAACCGGTGTTATAATAAAACCGAAAGGGGCATGAGATATGAAAAAAATATTTGCAATGCTTTTGGCGTGTTTATTGATATTAACAGTTTTTACAGGTTGCGGTGCCAAGGTTTACCCGATGGGTGAAGCTATGGAGGTGCAGGAGTTCAAGTTTAAGGACGAGGATCACAAGTGCGATTACTGCAGTCAGACGCCTGTTGCAAACTTCCGTGAAAAGGGCGAAAAGGACGAGGAAAACACTGCGCATATCTGCGAGGAATGCGCATCAAAATGTATGTTCTGCAACAAGAAGTCTGCATACTATTACAAAAACGGACTCGGCACCGTTGTGTTCGTATGCAAAGATTGCTACAAAGAAGCAAAGGACAGCGGAATTTTGAAGTAACCTTAATTTTGAATTGAAAATTGAAAATGGAGAATGGAGAATTACGGGTGCTACGCACGGCTATATTAAGAAGAATTACGGGTGCTGCGCACGGCTATATTAATAGGTGAGGGAGATTCCCCTACTAGGGGAAATGTCACCGTAGGTGACAAAAGGGTCTGGCGCCCGCTCCAAGGGAAGCCCTCCCGAAATTCTCAATTCTCAACTCTCAATTCTACATTAGAAAAAGGCTGCAGCGCAGCCTTTTATTTTTGTCTTGCTTCAAGGCGATAAATCGGGAAGCCCTGCGAGGAAAATCTTTCCTCATATTCGGTAACTATGTTGCCCTCAAAATCGCTGTTGTGCAAATCGAGCGAGATGTTTGACAGCACGAAACCGCACTTTGAAAACTGCTCGATTGAAAACTCGAAAAAGTGCATATTGTCGGTCTTTTGGTAAATCGGCGCACCGTCCCTGAGCAGCGATTTGTAGATGTTCAAAAAGCGCTCGTGCGTCAGCCTGTGCGAAGCGTAGCTCTTTTTCGGGTACGGGCAGGAAAAGTTCAGATAAAGCAACTCAATCGACTTTTCGGGTATATAAGACGGCAGATATTCAGCCGCGCAGTCGAGGAACTTGATGTTAGTGAGCCCCTTTTCCTTCGCCGTTTCGCAGCCCACAACTATAACGTCGCGCACCTTTTCAACGCACAGCACGTTGATATCGGGATTTTGCTCGGCAAGTGTGGTCGCAAAGGTGCCTTTGCCGCCTCCGATTTCAAGATGAATCGGGTTGTCATTGCCGAAAAGCATCTGCAAATCAAGCAGGTGGTTTTCTTTTTTTGCATCCTCAAAATTCAGGCTTTCGTTGCGAAGCGTGATTAAATAATCGCCCACCGCCTCGAGCCTGCTCTCCAGATTTTTCTTATGTCTTGGTCTCATTTCTCATCACCGATGAGATTATAATATATTTATCCGTTTATTGCAACAAAAAAATGTAGGGGCGGATATCATCCGCCCGCAAATTCGTATTACTTTTATTTTATTCAAATGCAGCAACACCTATGAGCGTGCTGAAAAAAGCAGCACCAAAGGCGATAACGCATCTGATAGCCCATAAGCGCACAGCATTTTTTTCATCTCTATTAAAACGCTTATGAACAAAGGCGTAAACCCACCCGCTGACAATAAACAGAATGCCAATAGGAACGATACCGTGCAGTATTACAATCGGTGAGCAAAAAAGCAAAACAATATTTGCAACGGCATAGATTGCAGTGATTATTGTCAAAAGCTTATACCAGGCAGTAAAAAGCTTTGCAGACATTCTGCAATTCTCTTTATTGACCTTGCGTTTTTTTGTTGAATTAAGTGCCCCGAAAATCGCCAGAGCAGAAATAATTATACCGCTTGTAAAGCTTATGAGCCAGCCTGCAATCGGGTTTAAAAGAATATAGTATTCCGGTCTGTTGACAATGTAGCTTTTTACATATCCTTCTTTGTCAACGGTATAGACATCTATTATATCATGATCCACGCCCGTACCTTCAAGGGAATAGTTTTCTTCAAAATCGTCAGCCTTGTCAAGCTCGCCACTGGTGCGCTCGTGTGTTTCAATAAACTCACCCGTTTTGGCATTGTAGATATATGTATCGTTCCAAATAAGATATAATTTGTCGTTATCAAGGTAAAACTGTGTCGAACCGTTTCTTTGCTTCGGAATGCTTACCGACCACTGAAAATCACCGCTCGTATTATAAGCATTAACAGCGTTAGCTTCCTCGAAAAACACATATACAAGCTGCGTTTCTTCATTGTATGCCACGTTAGAAATAGGGGCATATGTATTTAGTTCATTGTGGGTGTGACTGTAATCCTTTATATTGTTGGTATATAGTCCTAGCACAATGAAAGAATAAATAACTCCCACAAAAAACAGAACAAACAAAACACTTACGAAAACGCCCTGAACTTTGTTTTTGGGTTTGTAAGTCTGTCCAAATACGTTAAATTCGGTTCTCATTTAATCGTCCTTGATAATTTTTAATTAATTGTTTTCCCTCGGAGCGATGTGGTCATCGCTCCCTACAATTTGTAAAAAAGGGCGGAGGATATCCGCCCGCATATTTATGTATCAATATCATATATACTTTGGTATGTTTTCGGCGGTGATTCTTTTTCGGATACCGCTTTTTCGATTATTGCTTTTGCCTCGGCATCGGCGGGAATACCGTATTCCACCCACTCGCCGTCAAGCTTGAACGCGTACGCTGTATCCTTATATTCCGAATTTTCGGTGTCCTCTTTAACAATCGCAATCGGTGTTTTGCTTAGCTCGTAGACCTGCGGGTGTATTTCAAAATCTCTGTATACTATTTCGCCGCTTTGCGAAAAAGCAATTCCGCTGAATCCAATCATAAAGAAAAATGCAGCCAAGCCAAGCATCAATGCGCCGAAAAACAGATTTAATCCCGTTCCCATCTGTTGCTCGTCGTCAAATGCAACGTAATTATCCCAGCGGTCGCCGAGGATTAATTTGTAAATGCGCTTGCGTACGAACCACGCAGGGATAGTGGACAGCATAATAAAGAGCGCCACGCCACTAAGTTCCGCTTCAAAATGGTATCTGCCGAAAAGTCCGCTGTACACCGCTTTGTCAGCCGCCATACCGAAAAACCAACCCGGCACGGCAAACAGCACTATAAAAATCAGATACGGCAGGAACATAATAAAGTATTCTTTTGTTGTAAGCTTGCGGGCTTTTGCGTTTTTGCGCGTGATTTTCTTTGCTTCCCTTTTATCCATAACGGAAAGCACACGCGCCGCACGTTTCTCAAAAGCATTATCAATTTTGCCTCGTTTTGCTTGCTTTTTAAGGTCGCGTTTTAGCTCTGAAACATCGCTTAAAACACCGTAAACAAGCTGATAAACATCATAAGTGTTTTCGGGCAATGAGATGTCATCGTCCTCTAACGGTTCTTCATATTCCTCCGCAGTAACAGATTCCCACAGCTGTTTTTTGTTGCCGTTGGATTGCATTATGTTGTTAATAGCACAATAGTATTTTTCTGTCGCAGCCATAATTTCAGACAGCGCAGCGTTAATCTTTTCGCATGTGTAGCAGTGCGGATATGTGTAAAAAGAAATATCGTCACTGTCAAGCACGTTGAGAACATCAACCATGTGACAAAGAAAAACTTTTCCGTCGAGTTCTGCCTCAAAGCAGGTGTTAACTGCACATCCACCGTAAATCTCGCGGTAATAATTTACATACTGCCTAAAATACTTGTATGTAAGAATTGCGCTATAGCCCTCATTGTCCGGCATTTCTCGGAATGATAAGCTTTTAACTTCGTGATTGTCCGCGTAATACGCATTGAAGAATTCTTCAAATGCGTTTTTTACATTTTGCGGAATATCTTTTTGTTTCTTCTTCATGTCTTTTCTCAAAACCCGCACCGCCGTTTGGGCGACGCGGGTTGTTAATTGGTTATCTGTGTGTGCGGATGATATCCGTCCCTACTTGAGTTAGCGGCGCGATGTGGGCATCGCGCCCTACATTGTTATTTCTTAACTGCTTCTACAACACCCTCTGCAAGGCCGGCGATTGACTGGATTTCGGACGGGATGATAATCTTTGTCGCCTGTCCGTTTGCAGCTCTTGAAAATGCTTCCATTGCCTTGAGCTTGAGAACCGAGTCGTTTGCATTTGCATCGTTGAGCATTTTGATTGCGTCTGCGGAAGCCTTCTGTACCTTTTCGATAGCCTCTGCTTCACCCTCTGCCTCGCGGATTTTAGCTTCCTTAACAGCTTCTGCGCGAAGGATTGCAGACTGCTTTTCTGCCTCTGCCTCGAGGATTTTTGACTCCTTGTGACCTTCTGCTACAAGGATTCTCGACTGCTTTTCACCCTCTGCGCG
>CAYZPT010000023.1:0-19451 GCA_964480285.1 uncultured Bacteroides sp. | reverse complement strand
TCAAACAGTGCGCCGAAGTCAACGCTTTTAACTCTCTTCATTTTATAGTAAGAGGTATACTTCTTAAGTGTTTCATCAAAAGCGCCAACGTAATTGAGAGTTTCCGGAACTGTGATCTTGAGATCATAGAAGTTGCCCTTCTTGCCTGCATAGTTGGTGAAATGGAGAATAAGGATTGCTACGACTATAACGGCACATGCGAGAGCAGCCCAGATCCAGTAACCGAGACCGCAGGTCAGACCCATTGTAACGCTGAGGAATACATAAGCGATATCCTTCGGGTCGCCGGGCGCTGAACGGAATCTAACAAGCGCAAACGCACCTGCGAGTGAAAATGCAGTTGCAACATTGTTGCCGATAACGTAAATTACCATACCAACTATCGGCGCAAGCAGAATGAGTGCAACGCAGAATGCCTGTGAGTAACCCTCTTTTTTATGCGTGAACAGATAAACAAGGCTTATTACAAAGCCGATTGCAAGTGCAGTACCGAGCACAAGCAGAGTATTTTGCCATGTGAGTTCGCGAGCATAGTCGCCGCTCGTGATGTTGTAAAAGAAATCGTTCATGATAGTTCTCCTCTTTATTTATCGCTGAAATAGTCGAAATCGACTTCATTTCCGTATTCATCTTCAAGATGGTAGATGAGTTCGTGTGCCGCGGCTTCCTTTTTATAGCGTGAGCCGTATTTTGAAAAGCCGTGACTGAACAGATTGTTTTCGCTCAGGATACGCGTCAGCCAAAGCGGCATCGCACCAAGAATTTTAATCTCCATAATGTATGTATCCTCGGGAAGCAGCAACTCGTCCTCGTCACTTTCGCCGAGAACAAAGTTTGTACGCCGCGTACGGAGGTTACGGTCAAAGGTCATTCTGAAGTTTTTATCATCTTTGCCGAACAGTGCCAGTCTGTCATACTGAACATAAAGCGCAGGTCGCACTTTATTGTTGGAAAGGAAGTAAGCAAGCTCCTTAGCCACCTGTGTAGAAAGATAGTCGTTTGTTTCAGGCATTATGCCTTCGTTAACAAACGGATCAATCTCCTTGATTTTAATCTTTATTCGCCGCTTGTTGCCTATGCCCTCGCTCTTCTTCTTAAGTTCCATAAAGACCTTATCGTCAGGATCCTTACGGTCATAGTAAGAGCGGATGCGCATCTTTTCCTTGTAAACGGGCTTTGAGGAATTCTGGCGGATTACATCATGATTTTCAGTATCATAATAGATGCTGTAAATTCTGTACTCATTGCCGCCGATGCAAAACGGATCAAGCTCCATATGCTCAAGAAGAAGCGGCATAATTTTATCAAGCTGATCTTTGGTGACCATATACTTTTTTTCATATCTTTTAAAAGTTGATATTGCCACTGCATCACTTCCAATCAAAAATATAAATTATATAGCACTCTAATAATATATCTTTCTTATTAATATGTCAAATGAATATTAAATAAAAATTAAAAACTCCCCGTTTTCAGTCGGGAAGTCTATTAATTAGTTCAAAATCATCGGGATACAGTTCCACTTTATTCTCGTGAATATCACAATCGACATGAAGAATGTCAATAAGATTCGGGTTTGAAACGGTGACAATACCGTCGCTTACTTTTAAAATGTTTTCCCTTCCGCCGAGGTAAGTGACAAGCCGCTTTACATCACGCGGTAATTCATCTGAAGACAACAGATCAAACTTTGCCGCAATCAGACGGCATAAGAAATATGTCATTAAAGATACCACTATACCGATCAGCAGAAAATATACAGGTTTATCCATATTCCTGAACAGCGAAAAAATGTCGGGAAGATTCTTAAAACCAATGCGAATATCGACAAAAGAGCAGACTGCAAAACTGATGTATATTACTATCAGTGAGCCGACATAAAGCAGCGGACTGACAAGAAAAAGCATAAGGTAAAACAACATCTCATTGCCGAAAACTGCCGAAAGCAGAAACGCAAACAAAAAAGCGAATACGGTTTCATCTTTCATTCTTTTAAAAATTGCCGCAAAAACTCCGAACGGTATAAATATTGTTGCAAAATATCTGCCGGTCAGGAATTCGGAAGTACTGTCAGTAGGTTTGTCGGAGGAGTTAAAAATATCTGCAGCGCCTGAAACAAGCTTACCGTCAAGAATTGTTGTAACCGAATAAGACTTGTGATAAAAAAGTGAATTAAAGTAATCGCCGAACAGCAGACGGGTTACGTTATCAAACACTCCAAACGCCGCACCTCTGCCTTTTAACGCATCTGCAAGCGACTGTAGCGCCAAAGTGTAAACCTCATAAACCGCTATGAATAACAACGCAACAAGCACACAGACCGAAAGTACGAAAATGTATCCGATTAAAAGATCTGTCTTACGCAGAATCAGGCAAAAAAGCAGCGTAAGCACAACTCCGAACAATAAACTGAAATGCGCACCGACAGCGGCAAAAAGCAGTGTGTCACCGCAAAGATAAGCACAGATTGCAGAGACTGCTTTTTTGGCACTTTTGCAAAATCTGTAAACGCAGAACACGCAGAGCGAAGCAGAAAAAATCACGTTCATTGCCGATGAAGCACTTTCTTTAAGAGCGTCAAAAGCAGAAAAATTCAACATGGATACAAGATATACTGCAATCAGAGCAAAAGCGGTAAAAACTGCCGGATAAGCGGCATTGTATTTAGTTTTACGTACAAAATCAAAAAAACCGTCCATACCGTAAGTATGAGCGGTTTTGTAAAAAAATATACATTATTTTAGCTTTAAGGTTGCGTTGTAGTCGTCAATATCGTAGTTGCCTGCACTGTTGACAAGAAGGTCATAAAGATCGGCATCTTTGCCGTCGAAGGTTTTAGCCTTAATCGCACCTAAGATCGGCTTAAGCCTGCCGAGAAAAGCAATAAAAACGTCGCCCTTGGGAGTGCCCTTCTTGAATGTCTGATTACCCTCAAACATACCGCGAACAAGTTCTGCGGCATAGAGCTTTACGCTCATTTTCTTAAGTTCGGGGTCTTTGCACGGAATAAACATTTTTCTGCAAAGTGATCCAATTGTAATCTCGTTGAGTTTGCCGAATACTTTGCTGACAATCGGGAAAAGATTTTCCCTATCTCCCATACCGAGTTTACGAAGCGGGTTGTAAGGGTTATCGCGCAGATCGGCAAACATATTTAGCAGCATATTATCAAATAAATCAGAAAGATACAGCCTGCATGTTTTACCACCCGTATCCCATTCAAAATCAGGCGTCGGGATAGATCTTATTTCTACCAGATCGTCGCTTTTAATAGTGACAAGGCGTATAACAGACGGATCGGCAATAATCGAGCCTGTGCATACATCGTAAATCTTATTTCCGTTTTCAAGCGTGCGTACATTAATACTCTGGTTGTGCATATGACCTGTAAAAACAAGGTGCACGCCCTCATCGGCAAGCATTCTTGTTACAGCCTCTGCGTCCTTCTGATAAGTGCCGCTGACAACCGAAAGTATAGGCTGGCCTGGAAGAAGCGGGTAGTGGTTCATTGCAAACATCATCTGCCCATCCTCGCGCGCTTTCTTAGTTTGTTCTTTTATCCATGCGATATGATTCTCATCAAAGCGGTGTGAATGATTTACATCGCCGTCGTTGCAGAGTGCAAGCAGGCGCACGCCGTCGGCAAGCTGAGCAACATAAGACATATGCTCCCTGTCAACAGCGATTGCGTCAGAAAATCCGAACTCATAATAAAGGTCGTAAAGTTCCTCATATTTAGTCGGTTCAGGCATATATCTGCCGTTTTCATTGAAAGCAAACGGGTCGTCCTTGCAGTCGTGGTCGGCAGTGATTACATAAATCTTCTTGCCCTTCGCCTTAAGATCTTTCAGCAGCTCGATAAACGCAAGATGGCTCTCCTTCTCACCGTTAAAGGTGAGATCGCCGGCAATAAGCAGAGTGTCCGCATCGTCAGCCTCGCCGAGCCAGTTAAAAACAGCGGTGTTGATGCTCTCGGTCTCTGCAAAGCATTTCTGCTCATAACGCATAAATTCATCGTACTCCTTGCCGGAAGCACCGAGTGAGTTTTTAAAAAAGTGGGGGTCTGCTATAAGATAAAATTTGAAAGGTTCCATAGTTACCACCTCTTGTTATCTGCATCAGGGCAGTCGGATACTGCAAGCCTTGCGCGAACTTCAACGTAGCAGCCGCATTTAAGGCACATTCCAGACAGCAGATTGTCACACGCCTTGCAGATTGCAAGGCGCTGTTTGTATGTGTTTTCATCGCATAGCGATTCTTTATCAAGCGTGTTAACATAACTCATTATCTCGTCATATGTCACGCGCTCGCCCGCTTCAAGAAGCAGACATTTTTTGCATTTTTGCATCACTTTGTAATCGTGAACTTGACAACTGAACAAGCAGGAATCGTTGCTGTAAATCCATCGCGCAGCTGCCTGAAATCAGTAAATTCTTCGGTTTTAACATTATCAGAATTTTCAAAGTTATTGTGTTCGTGGCACTCGCCGGTAAGAATTTCCGCCGTGATACCTGCAACTTTGGTATCTGCAATCTGGCATTTGATTTTTGCGCCCTTTGTTGCAGAAGTGTTTGTAATAGTAGAATAAATCGTACCGTTTTCGTCAACAGAGGCTGACTCAACAAGCTGAGGATAGTCCTTCTTATCATTCTCACAATGGATTTTTTCAGTCGTTATGTATGAGCCGACAAGAGTATTATTCTGATGTTCCTTGTACATCTTAAACACATAGTATGTCGGTGTTTTGAGCATCTTTTCGCCGTCTGTGAGAATAACCGACTGCAGCACGTTAACCGTTTGCGCGATATTCGCCATCATAATTCTGTCCGCGTGCTTGTTAAAAATATTGAGCGTAAGTCCTGCAACGATCGCGTCGCGCATTGTGTTTTGCTGATACAGGAATCCCGGATTGGTGCCCGGTTCAACATCGTACCATGTTCCCCACTCATCAACAATAAGCTTAACGTGCGTACCGGGAACAACACTTTCCATCATAGCGAGGTGGTTTTTGACAAGCTCATCCATACGGTAAGCCCTGCAAATAGTAGTTCTGTATTCTTTAGCGTCAAACTCGGTAGAAGATCCCTTGCTCTCCCAGCTTGAGCCCGGCAGTGTATAATAGTGCAGAGCGATAGCGTCAGTGTGCCACTTGATTTTGTCCATCACCTTTTTAGTCCAGTGGTAATCGTCCACATTCGGGCCGCAGGCAACACGGATAATGTGCTTATCCTTGTTATAATCACGACAATAGGTGTTATACTGCTTAAACAGGTTGCCGTAATGCTCTGGATCCATACAGCCGCCGCAACCCCAACTCTCGTTACCAACGCCGAAATACTTGAGGTCAAACGGCTTTTTGTCGCCGTTCTTTTCGCGAAGCTGCGACATAGGCGAAACCCCGTCAAAGGTCATATACTCAACCCACTCGTTCATCTCCTGCACTGTGCCGGAGCCTACGTTGCCATTGACATATGTATCGCATCCGAGCTGACGGCAGAGTTCAAAATACTCGTGCGTGCCGAAAGAATTGTCCTCAACTACTCCGCCCCAGTGGGTATTAACCATCTTTTTTCTGCTCGCTTTATAGCCGATACCGTCTTTCCAATGGTACTCATCGGCAAAGCAGCCGCCCGGCCAGCGAAGCACGGGGATGCCCATCTCCTTAAGTGCAGTTACAACGTCGGTGCGCATACCGTTGACATTGGGAATTTTTGAATCCTTGCCAACGTAAATACCACCGTAAATACACCTGCCGAGATGCTCGCTGAAATGGCCGTAAATGTCCTTGTTGATAGTAGCAATTTTCTGGTTTGGGTTAATTAAATACTTTTCCATATATTGGGTACCTCGCAATAGTATTCACGTTGAACGTACCATAATATTGTGGTAAAGTCAAGATATTTTAAATTGATTGTAAGTCCTGCCAAAAATTCGGGAATTTGCACTAAAGAACAATCAATTCTTTGGTTACTGTGCTCAAATTTTCTCGTCCGCGGGGCGACAGGTAACAAACGTCCTCAATGCGAATGCCGAACTTGTCAGGAATGTAGATTCCCGGCTCGATTGAGGTGACGTTGCCGACCTCGTAAGTATCGGTGCTCCTTGGCGAAGCGTTAAAGCCCTCGTGGATTTCAAGCCCTACCCCATGTCCGAGCCCGTGGCGGAAATACTGCGCCATATTCTTCTCATCAAGCACGTCGTACGCCGCTTTGTAAACGTCGGCACACTTGACACCTTCGTTAAAAGCTTTAACACCTGCAATCTGCGCTTTAAGCACAAGGTCGTACATTTCACGCATTTCGTCAGTAGCGCTGCCGACAGCGACAGTTCGCGTCATATCGGAGTGGTAGCCATCGTAGGTTGCCCCGAAATCAAACAGCACGAAATCGCCGTCCTGAATAACCTTGTCAGACGGCACGCCGTGAGGCATTGAGGTGTGCGCACCCGTGAGCAAAATTGTATCAAAAGACAAGCCGTGCGAGCCGTTTTTCGCCATAAGGTAATCGAAGTACGCGGCAAGCTCCTTTTCCGTCTTACCCGCTTCAACGTGATTAAGCAGCTCAAGGAACGACTTTTCGGCAATAGCGTTTGCCTTTTTCATCAGTACGATTTCCTCGGCTTCCTTACGTCCGCGTTCAAGCATTAAGCGGTTGCCGAGCGGCAGCCACTCAACTTCGGGCATTGCCTCGGCAAATGAGTTGTAAGATTTGAGTGAGATTGTTTCGTCCTCAAAAACACAGGACTTAACGCCGCATTTTTCAGTGAGTTTTGCAAGTTCCGCCTTAAATGTATCGTATATTTCTATTACTGTCAGCCCTGTTAATTTTGCGTGGTTTTGCGCGGTTTCTGTGTAGCGAGAATCAACGAGGTGAAACGCCTCGTTTTTCGTTATAAGTACAATTCCCTCGCTCGGTGAAAAGCCGCATAAATAGTGCATGTTCGCTTCATTACAAAGCACCAGCGCATCAGCGCCGGTGTCTTTGATAATCTGCTGACATTTATAAATGTTGTTCATATAGTCTCCTAAATGCAATGCAGATGATTATTCAGTTACAGTTTCAGCTTCAGCGTTTTCAGCCGCTTCTTCGGCTTCCTGCTGTGCTTTAGCATCGGCATAAAGCGCCTCGATTTCGTCAAAGTGACTGTAGTTTTCGTGCTGGGTGAGGAACTTCTTTGCGTCGTTATACGGCTTTGCTGCACGGTTGAAGCGTGCAAACTCGTCCATAAGCGCTTTCGCCTGCTTCTGAACTTCCTTCTTCTCCGCAGAAAGTGCCTTTACTTCTGTCTTTTTGCTCTTGTCCTTTGCAAGCTCGAAAATCTTTTCGTCAAGTTCATCCTCTTTGTCAAACAGGGCGATAAGCTCATCCATATCAGGAGCCTTGAATTCGTTAACAGTGCCGTAAAACTTGTCGTAAGCTCTCTTTGCAGCAAGCTTATCGCGGCAGATCTGAATCCTGAACTTACGGAATTCTTTTTCCTCGCGAGTATTTTTGGGAAGTGCTTCTGCCTCAGCCTTTTCTGCCGAAACAGTCTTGAAATCAACATTCTTTATGAATTCATAGCCCTGATTATAAATATCTGTATAAACATCAATCTTGTGCTTACCGAGGTCGGTTTCGAACTTATCAAGTTCCTCACAGACAAACTTGGATATATCTATTTCCTCGTTAAACTCTTTATCGGCTTTATATGCCTTTCTTGCCTCTTTGCCTTTTCCCTTAACGAGTACCTTAGGTGTTTCGTCAGCCATCTTGCGTGCATTGTCAACAAGCTCGATAGCTTCAACAATCTGTGCGTTTTCAAGCGCGTTGTTTGAGTAGTCCTCAAAGAGTGAACGAACTTTGAGCACGCGGATAACGCTCTTCTGCTTCTTCTCTGTAAAGTCATAGAAGAAGTACGGAACAACATTGAGGAACGCGCCAACTGCACACATAATAATGAGTGCGGGCAGGAATTTCCATAAGAGTCCCGGTTCGCCGGTATCAACAAAGAGAATGTCAAACGATTTCTCGTAACCGTTGCCCTCGTAGATGCCGTATTTTTCCTGGAAAGCAGGAATAACAGCTGCTGTTAAGAGGGTTACAAGGTTACCGATTGTGGCAACTGCGGCAAACATACCGTCGATACGCTCGCCTGATTTATACTGCTGATAATCGCGTATATCCGCCTGAATAGCAGGTGTGGTAATCTGCTCAAACGCGCTGAACAGATAATTTAGCCAGATACAGAATACAAGCCACCAGAAGCTCTTAACGTTAATAAGCATAAGCAGAATGCAGACAACGTTCATAAGGTTAACTGCAACAAGTACTGACTTCTTACCAAAACGCTTAACAAAGAACGGTGCAGCAATCATTCCCCAGAATGAAGCGTTACCGATAATTATCCAAGCTGTACCGTAAATTGCCGGGTCAACTGTTTTGCCGTAGTTCTGGTTGTAATAAAGAATATTGTAGTAAGCAAGCTCAAGGAAGCCGAGCCAGCCTGCAAGTGAGATAATCCAGAAATACTTGTTCTTTGCGACTTCCTTTAAGGCGTCAACAAAGCGAATCTGAATTGTATGTGTCTTTGCCTGAACGATTTTCTCCTGCGTATTTGCAAATACTATAATTGTAAGACCGATACCGATTACTGCATAGATAGGATAAGCTATTCTGTAAACGAGAATGTTTGACTGGTCGGTCTTTGTAATTTGCGCAATAAGCGGGTTAACAAAGTTCATTATAGACGGCGCAAGTGAATATACAACCGCCTTTACAGCGAGAACGTCCGTCCTCTCCTGCGTATTTGGAGAAAGAACGTGAATAAGATTCTCGTACGCGTCTTTGAAGAAGAAGAAAAAGAAGTGAAGCGCGAGATTACAGATGAAAACGACTACCAGCTTAATCCAATAGCCTTTTTCGTAGCCGAGCATTTTGCCCGGGAACATACTGTACATCATCTCATACGGGAACCAGACGTAAATCAGAGCAACGACTGCGGTGGGTATACCCATTGAAAGCAGGTAAGGCCTGTATTTACCGCCCTTGCCTCGCGTGTTGTCGACCATATTCGCCCTGACCGCAGTCAGCGGAACGTTGAGTATGGTTGCAATCAGATAGATTATGTACGAATGTGACGGGCTGACACCAATAGCAGTACTTACAATGATGTTAGTCGTGCTTACAATCAGTGTAGAGCCGAGCTGAATGAGGAAATATGCACCGATACCGCCGAATGCGTATGCGCCGATTTCCTTGAAGGTCATATATCTGCCCTTGGGCGGAACCTTCCAATAGCTCTTTATGTCACTGATTTTACTTTTGGCATTTGCCAGTTTACCAGCCATAAATTCACTCCCCTTTTTAAATATAATTTCATTATACTATTGTAATATTTTATAGTCAACAATTAATTATCCAAAAGAAAACGGGAAGGCATCAGCCATCCCGTTGATAAATGTAGATTTAATTATTCTTCGTCTTTTTTGTCTGTAAACTTTTCAGCGTTAACAGCCTCAGCTTCTTCAAGCATTGCCTTTTTCTTATCCTCACGTCTTGACCAGTCAAGATACCAGAGGTAAATAAGATATGCTGCACAACAAACAGCAAATATTGCAGTTACCCAACGGAATCCAGCAAGCACTTTATTGGCTTTTTCCTGAGCGGAATAAAGGAATCCGACTGTTACCATCTGACCCTGGCCGATATTTTCTCTGACTTCTGAATCGTTATTTTTGCCTGAATCGGATTTAATTCTTTTAGACTCGGCATATTCCTTATCAGTCATATATATGCCGTCTTTAAGATAGACCTTATTATCTTTTTCATCGAGATAATAAGTTTTGTATGCATCAATAGGATCATCCTTTTTAGCATCAAACTTTTTGTTTTCCTCGATGTAGAATGTCATCTTTTTACCGTCAGAATCGGTATATTCAAGCGTTTCAGGCATTAATGCAATTGAAAGCTTTGTGTAAACAGGCTGACTGAATTTGATAAGCATTGCACCGGTAATTCCCGTAACAAGCAATATGCCGAGAATAACGCCGATGATTATTGCTCTTTTTTTCTGTTTGGTGTCCATTGTGATTTACCTCTGCAAGATTATTTCTTGTTTTTCTTTTCCTTACGGGCAGCGAGCTTGGCTCTTGCATCGGCAACAACCTTCTCCTGCTCCTCTTTCGCTTTCTTAGCGGCTTCTTCTTCAGCCTTTTCGCGTTCAATTCTCTTCTGCTCTTCTTTAGCTTCCTTTTCAGCCTTGCGCGCAAGACGCTCTTCCTCAAGCTGTTCGTGCGACTTGGCAGGAGCACGCATTACAAGGAAGTTGAATACAAGCGCTACAACAAGCAGTGCAAGCGCAACAAAATAGCCCCACATAACGCCGCCGCTGATATTATAAAGCGGAATATCACCAAAGTTTACTGCAGTTTCCGCTCCGGCACCTTTAATACCAATTGTAAACATAATTGAAGAAATGATGCAACTTGCAATACCGAGTGCATCAAAAATCACCATAAGTTTTGACTTGGGGTGTTTATTAGTGAAAAGAATCATAAAGAAAGCAATTACCATAAACAGCAGACTGAGTACCATAAACAGCACAGCGAGCATTGAATATGTCAGAACGCCGCTTTTGCCCTCATAGCCCATATTTGTAAAATACAGACCCATATTGCCGAAAAATGATTTAAACAAATCAAGAAGCGTTTTACCGTCTGTAGATATACCGAACAGATCAATACCGATACTCTCGGCGTCGCTTGTGATTTTATACCACGGGAGAATGAAGCCGACAGCCGGAAGGAATGACATAATAATACGTACAATACGAAGTTTTGTTCCCCAGATTGAATAAGTAAACATATTCATGGTTCTGTGGAATGCAAGCGATCTTTCTTCCGCCTTTTCAGCATCCTCTTCAAGACGCGCTTCCCAGTTGAAGTTAGGAATAGAAACACCGCAGTCTTTACATTCAGCTTTGAATTCATACCAGCGCAGTGTTCTACCGCAATTAGGACAGGTACTTGCCATAATGACACCTCTCTAACAGTTATTCAAAATAATTACTCAAATATCATTTTATCCTCTTTTAAGCCGAATGTCAATAATAAATATTTGGTTATATGCAATAATTTATTTTGTTCAAAAAAGTGTTGATTTAATTATTATACTATGATAATATAGTAGTGTTATTAATCGGGAATTGTATTCCCGATGCAGAAATGAGGGGAAAGTTTTGGCGGAATCAGTAGTTAACGAAGAAATTACTACCGAGGAAATGGACACGCTTGATAAACTTGCGTACACCAAAAAGAATTATCTTACACCAAAGGAAATTGCTGCTTACGTTCTTGTAAACTTCGGTCAGAAGAATTTAGGTCAGTTCACCTCCGCGTTTAAGGAATTCTTTATGATTCAGTTCCTTAAACTGAACACAACAGCATATGCGAACATCAACCTGTTTGCTTCAATTTACGACGCTGTTGACGATACGATTTCAGGTCTTATCATCGACAGAACGCGTACAAGATGGGGACGTGTAAGACCGTTCTTCATACTTCCGCTGCCACTGTGGATTATCGGCGGATATATGATGTTTACCGTACCGGGCGGTCACCTGAGTTCAGGCTTTAAGATTGCGTGGGCGTCAATCGCTATCGTAATCTACGGCTTGGGTATGAGCTACTTCGGTGCCTGGGGTCTGATGATTTACAACATCACGCCTAACACCAATGAACGTAATAACCTCATTACGATTACAAAGTTCTTTGAGCTTTTCGGCGTATGGCTTCCGTCGCTTGTACCTGTACTTGTTACCCTTCTCCCGAAGGTTAGCCCCAAGTTCACCATGGTAGGTATTTACAGCGGATTCGCATACTTTATGCTTATTCTTGCTGCGGGATTCTCCGTATTCGGCTTCTTTAATATGCGTGAGAGAGTTCCGCTTATGAGCCGTGAAGAGATGAATGAAACCTCGGTTCTTGAGTCAATTAAGAACATCTTTTCAAACAAGCCGCTGCTCGTTACAATCCTTGCAGAGTTCTTCAACAACTTCAAGGCTGTAGGCGGTTCGTCAGAGCAGTACTTCTGGCTCAACAACACAGGCTCACTTATGAACCAGACTATCTGCGGTCTGTTTACAGGTATTCCAAACTATGTAATGGTACCAATCGCAGCTAAGATGGTTAAAAAGCTCGGCGCAAGAATGACTGCTATCATCGCAGGTCTGTTCGGCTTCTTTGCTTATATGGGTCTGTTTGTAGCAGGATATCATCCGTTTGGTCAGACATTTGAGCAGCATAAGATTGCTAACCTCGCTTTTGTAATTGTAGGTCTTACAATCTGCGGTCTGCCTAACAAGATCATTCAGGTTGCCAACCCGATTCTTACCGCTGAGGCACTTGACTGGATGGAATGGAAGCACGGTATGAGAAACGAAGCGCTTGTTACTACTGTACAGGGCTACTTCATCAAGCTTGCTACATCTATTACCGGATGGCTTTCAGGTATGGTACTTACATGGATTAACTACATACCGCTTACCGACTCACTCGGTAACGCTATCCCGCAGACCGACCCGAAGATGCTTTCAGGTATCTGGGCTGTATTCTGTATTCTTCCCGCACTTGCAAGAGGACTTTACGGCGTATCGTTTATCCTCTACCCGATTCACGGCAAACTCCAGCAGGAAATGGTTGTTGAACTTGCCGATATCCGTGCAGAGAGACTTAAGGAGCAGGAATCTCTTAATTCTGCATCCGATGTTGAAGAATAATCAAATAATCTGAATTTGGAAAGGCGGCATTTTAGGTATTTCCTAAAGTCGCCTTTTTAAAGATAAATATCACAAAAGATTGGACGTGGTTCAGTGAACATTACTATGATTCTTTTAATAATATGTATTGTTGCAGGTGTTATATCGCTTGGCTTTGCTGTTTTAACAGCACACGGCATTAATAAAAAGGATGCAGGCAACGAGCATATGCGTGAGATCGCAAAGAACATTGAAGACGGTGCTAAAGCATTTTTGTACTCTGAATACAGAATTCTCGTGTTCTTTGTTATTGCGCTCGCGATTATTATTACAATTCTTATTAACGTACGTACCGCAGTGTGCTTCCTGCTCGGAGCGTTGTTCTCCACGCTTGCAGGCTACTTCGGTATGACAGTTGCCACAAGAGCTAACGTAAGAACTGCAAACGCAGCTAAGGAAGGCGGCATCTCACGTGCGCTTAAAGTTGCTTTTTCGGGCGGCGCGGTCATGGGACTGTCAGTAGTTGGTCTCGGCGTTATCGGAATTGCTGCTGTATTTCTTATTGTTACACAGTTTACAGATGTGATGAGTAACTCATCAGCACTTAATATTCTTACAGGATTCAGCCTCGGTGCTTCTTCTATAGCGTTGTTTGCGCGTGTTGGCGGCGGTATTTACACAAAGGCTGCCGATGTTGGCGCCGACCTTGTAGGTAAGGTTGAAGCAGGTATCCCTGAGGACGATCCGCGCAACCCTGCTACAATCGCTGATAATGTTGGAGACAATGTTGGCGACGTTGCAGGCATGGGCGCTGACCTTTTTGAGTCATATGTCGGCTCAATTATATCGGCAATCACACTCGCTTTTGCTACACAGGGCGGCGAAACTGCACTTAAAATGGCTCTCTTCCCCGTTATTCTCTGCGCTGCAGGCATCATCGCATCTATCCTGTCAACAATTGTTGTTGCAAATTCCGGCGGCAAGGATCCGCAGAAGTCACTTAATATAGGTGAGTATCTTACAACCGGACTTGTCCTTTGCGTAGGTGCTGTGCTTTCGATCAGATTGCTCAACAACTGGAGCGCATTTGCCTGCGTATTTGCAGGTCTGCTTGTCGGCACAATTATCGGTAAACTCACTGAGATTTACACGTCTGAAAAATATAAATCTGTTAAAGAGATTGCAGAGTCATCAAAGACCGGCGCAGCTACTAACATCATCAGTGGTCTTTCCGTCGGTATGAGGTCAACTGCCTTCCCGATTCTTTTTATAGCAATAGGTATTCTTGTATCATATAAGTTCTACGGTCTGTACGGCATTGCGCTTGCAGCTGTCGGTATGCTTTCAACAACGGGTATGACAATCGCAGTTGACGCTTACGGTCCTATCGCAGATAACGCAGGCGGCATTGCAGAAATGAGCGAGCTTGAGCCTGAAGTCAGAGAGATTACGGATAAGCTTGATGCTGTAGGCAACACAACTGCCGCTATCGGCAAAGGCTTTGCAATCGGTTCTGCCGCTCTTACAGCTCTTGCTCTGTTTGCAAGCTATGCGCAGACAACAAAGATCGGCAGCAATGCAATGAGCATACTCAATCCAAAGGTTGTTGTAGGTCTGTTCATCGGCGGTATGCTTCCGTTCCTCTTCTCCGCATTCACGATGAGCAGTGTGGGCAAAGCTGCTAACAAGATGATTGAGGAAGTAAGACGTCAGTTCCGCGAGAAGCCGGGTATACTTGAAGGCAAAGATGATCCCGACTACAAGAACTGTGTTGCAATCTCGACTAATGCTGCACTGCACGAGATGATACTGCCTGGTATTATGGCTGTTGTTACACCGCTCGTAATCGGATTTATTCTCGGTGTTGAAGCGCTTGGCGGACTGCTTGCGGGCTCACTTGTAAGCGGCGTTATGATGGCTATATTTATGGCTAACTCCGGCGGCGCATGGGACAACGCAAAGAAGTACATAGAGGGACTTCACGACGGCGGCAAAGGCAGTGAAGCACACAAGGCTTCCGTTGTCGGCGACACAGTAGGCGATCCGTTCAAAGATACCTCAGGTCCTTCTATCAACATACTTATCAAGTTAATGACAATCGTTTCGCTCGTGTTCTCGGCATCATTTATGCTTGCAAACGGCGGCAACGGAATTGTTAATTTCTAAAACACATCTAATAATATAATTATATTATTGCCCTGCGGGCAATCGAAAAAATCGTTTTTTTCGCGGGAGGGCGGGGACGCCCTCCCCTACTTTATATAATGTTATTAATAAAGAGGTGATTTGATGAAACTTATTTCGTGGAATGTAAACGGGCTGCGTGCCTGTGTAAACAAGGGCTTTACCGAATACTTTGACAGCGCTGACGCTGACATCTTCTGCGTGCAGGAGACAAAACTGCAGGAGGGGCAGATTGACTTTGCGCCCGAAGGCTACAACTGCTACTGGAACTATGCCGATAAAAAGGGCTATTCAGGCGTTGCGATTTTTACTAAGGCAGAGCCGCTCAGCGTTAAATACGGCATCGGCATTGACGAGCACGACCACGAGGGCAGAGTTATTACGCTTGAGTTTGACAAATTCTACTTTGTAACTGTGTATGTGCCGAATTCGCAAAACGAGTTAAAGCGCCTTGACTACCGTATGAAATGGGAAAACGACTTCCTCGCATACATCAGGTCGCTTGATGAAAAGAAGCCTGTTATCTACTGCGGCGACCTTAACGTTGCCCACAAGGAGATTGACCTTAAGAATCCTAAAACCAACCGCAAAAACGCGGGCTTCACTGATGAGGAGCGCGCAAAATTCAGCACTGTGCTTGAAAGCGGATTTACTGACACTTTCCGCCACTTTTACCCGGACGTTGAGGGTATTTACTCGTGGTGGTCGTACAGATTCAAGGCGCGCGAAAAGAACGCAGGATGGCGCATTGATTATTTTGTAACATCAAATAGACTTGATGATAAGCTTGTTGATGCGAAGATTCACACGGACGTTTTTGGCTCAGATCACTGCCCTGTTGAGCTTGACATTGACTTATGATAAAAAGATATATAACACTGATTTTAAGCGCAATATCGACTATATACACAGTCTGGTATATGCACTACGGCGTGCCGTATCTCAACAGCGGTGCGCTGTCAAAAATCGGCTTGCAGCACATGGCTGCATTCTGGATTTGGGGTGTTCTGCTGACTTACATAACGCTTGCAGTCGGAATATCGCTTGCATACAGAAGATACACGGCGACAAAAGTATATATCCCCCTGCTTGCAGCGTCCGGCGTGGGTATGCTGCTGACGCTGGTATTTGTGTTTGACTACAATGTTAAACCTGATTATTATTTCCACTGCGCAGGGTCGCTGATGTTTTCGGCAGTTACCGGTGCTGCGGTACTGATAGTGTTCATACTTGCGTACAAAAAAGCGACTCTGTTCCGTATCTTTGCATGGGCAACCGGCGTTATACTGGCGGCAGATTTTGTGTGCCTGCTGATTTTTAAGGAAACAGGACTGATTGAGGCGCTGCCCGTTTTTGCAGGATACATAATGCTCGCAATATCAAATATGAGGAGTGAGAAAGTTGAAATTAAGCAAGAAGTTAAAGCAAATTGAGCGCTACCCGTTCCATATGCCGGGACATAAGCGCAACGCGAAATTCGGCATCGCAGGTGCTGAAATTGACATAACAGAAGTTGAAAGCTTTGACAATCTTCACAATCCCGACGGTGTGCTTAAAGATATTGAAAACAGACTTGCAACTCTTTATAAAAGCAATCGATCGTTTATGATGGTTAACGGCTCAACCGGCGGAATTCTTGCTGCAATTCACGCAGTGTGCAAGAGCGGTGATACAATTATTATTGCACGCAACTGCCACAAAAGTGTATTTAACGCATGCTACCTTTTAAACCTTAAAGTAGTATACGTTGAGCCTGAATTTGACAGCGAATGCGGCTACTACACGAGAGTTACGCAGAGCGCGCTTGACGAAGTAACAGCGGCAAACAGCGAGGCTAAGGCTGTTGTTATTACTTCGCCGACGTACGAGGGCATAATAAGCGAAGTTACTTCTTCCCTGCCGATTATAGTTGACGCTGCTCACGGTGCGCATCTCGGGATAAAGCCTTTCCCTGAATATCCACAGGGCGATATTGTGATTTCAAGCCTGCACAAGACCTTACCTGCGCTTACACAAACGGCGGTTGCGAATATTTATAACGCCGAGCTTACAGATGAATTCAAGAAATATCTTGATATTTTTGAAACGAGTTCACCAAGCTATGTGCTGATGAATTCAGTTGACAAGTGCCTTGATTATATTGAACACAGCGGCGACGAATTTAAGTCGTATTACAACAGAGTTAAAGAACTGCACTCGCTTGGACTCAAGTGGCTTTACATCAAACACAGCGACGATATGAGCAAAATTGTTGTTTCTACTGCGAGAGCAAGCATTGAAGGTACCGACCTTGCCGAAGCTCTGCGCACAAGGTTTAACATCGAGGTTGAAGCCGTTTTGAGCGAGCACGTTATCCTTATGACCTCTGTTGCAGATACAGAAAAAGCATTTGATACTCTTGAAAATGCACTGATATCAATTGACCGCGAGTGCGATAAAAAGAGTTTCAGAAAGCAGTTTAAAAAGCCGCCCTGTGCCAATAACATTATTGAAATAACAGACTATGAAAGCGGCTCGTTCACCGATTTAAAATGCGCAACAGGAAAGCTTGCAAACGAGTTTGTTTACGCCTATCCGCCTGACATTCCGCTGATTGTTCCTGGAGAAATTATTACCGCGGAAATGGCTGATTACATAAACGATTTGATTGAAGCAGGCGTTAATGTTATAAGCGACAGCGGTAATTTGCCGCAGGTCTTGACAAAAGAGGGTTAATAATTTATAATATTTGAGAAATAAAATTAAGGAGTATTTATTATGAAGAGAATTAATACTTTAAGCTCAAAGAACCTTTGCGAATCTGCTAAGAAGGGCGGCTGCGGCGAATGCCAGACATCCTGCCAGTCAGCAAGCAAAACCTCTTGCTCAGTAGCAAATCAGAAGTGTGAGCAGAAGAACAAATAAGTAAAACACGGGCGGGTACACAGACCCGCCCATAGTTTTTATTTTATAACAATCCCTCCGCCTCGCATATGCTCGGCACCTCCCTTTACACAAGGGAGGCAAAAAGGAAGAATTATATTATGATACACGCATATAAAATGAACGGTTACAATATCATCATTGACCTGAACAGCGGATGTGTGCACAGCGTTGATGAGGTTGCGTATGATATTATAACTATGTTTGAAACACATACAAAGGACGAGATTAAAGCTTTTATTCTCGACAAATACAGTGACCGCGATGACGTGACGAGCGAGGACATCGACCTGTGCTTTGGCGATATTCAGTCGCTGATTGACGACGGCAGGCTGTTCTCTCATGACACATTTGAGGATATGGCTGCTGAATTCAAGTCGCGTCAGGGCGTGATTAAGGCAATCTGTCTGCACGTTGCGCACGGCTGCAACCTCAACTGCGAATACTGCTTTGCAGGCAAAGGCGAATACGGCGGTGCTGACAAGGGGCTGATGAGCCTTGAAACCGGCAAAAGAGCACTTGATTTTCTTGTGGAAAACAGCGGCACAAGGCGCAACCTTGAGGTTGACTTTTTCGGCGGCGAGCCGCTGCTCAACTGGGAGGTTTGCAAGGAGCTTGTGCGCTACGGGCGTGAGCTTGAAAAGAAGTACGACAAAAACTTCCGCTTTACGCTGACGACAAACGGCGTGCTTGTGGACGACGAGGTTATCGAATTTTGTAACAACGAGATGGGCAACGTCGTGCTGTCGCTCGACGGCAGGAAATCAGTGCACGACAATCTGCGCAAAACGCCCACAGGCGGCGGAAGCTATGATTTGATTGTGGAAAAGTTCAAAAAGTTTGCAGATTCACGTGGTCAGAAGGACTACTATATGCGCGGCACTTACACGCACTTTAACACAGACTTTGCCGCTGATCTGATACATATGGCTGACCTCGGATTCAGGGAGCTTTCCGTTGAGCCTGTTGTGTCTCCACCGAGCGAGCCGTGGGCGCTGCAGGACAGCGATTTACCTGTGCTCAAGGAGCAATACGAAATCCTTGCAAACGAGATGCTGCGCCGTTACAGAAAGGGCGACGGCTTCACGTTCTACCACTATATGATAGATCTTGACGGCGGCCCGTGCATCGTAAAGCGCGTCAGCGGCTGCGGCGTCGGCACGGAATATATGGCGGTTACGCCAAGCGGCGATTTGTTCCCCTGCCACCAGTTTGTGGGCGACGATAAGTTCAAGCTCGGCAACATCTACGACGGCGTGACTAACCCCGAAGTGCTTGAGCAGTTTAAGCAATGTAATGTGTATTCACATAAAGAGTGCCGCGACTGCTTTGCAAAGCTTTACTGCTCGGGCGGCTGCGCTGCGAATGCTTACCATACAACGGGCAGCGTTAACGGCGTTTACGAGTTCGGCTGCGAGCTGCACCGCAAGCGCATTGAGTGCGCAATAATGCTCAAGGTTGCAGAGGCAGAAGAAGGATTTAAAGTTGAATATTAGGCATAAAAATAAGGGCGCTAAGGGGCACCCTGCATAAATAGTGTCAGCCCAAAAAACGGCATCTTTTTCGCGATAACTGTATTAAAAATCACCGTAAGGCGTCAGCCTAACGGT
>CAYZPT010000022.1:9308-19533 GCA_964480285.1 uncultured Bacteroides sp. | reverse complement strand
TGCTGATAAAATAGTATTTGGAACACCTGTTCTTTCAAATTCTATTGGTAGTATTCTCACTTTTCTTCGCCTCCAATTTAACAATCTCTTCTTTTAATTCGTCAATCAACTTGCTGTTGTTTGTGATAGCGTCCATAAGCGGATCAGGCATTGTTACCTGGTCAAGGTCGTCAACGCGCTGACCGTCAAGCCTTACAACTCTGCCCGGAACTCCGACTACCGTGCTGTTTGGCTCAACGTCTTTAACCACAACTGCGCCGGCGGCAACCTTTACATTTTCGCCAATTGTAATAGGACCAAGCACCTTTGCGCCTGCGCCGACCATAACGCCACGCATAAGAGTCGGGTGACGTTTGCCGGTGTCCTTACCTGTACCGCCGAGTGTTACACCCTGGTAAATCATACAGTCGTCGCCTATTTCAGCAGTTTCGCCGATTACAATGCCGTGGCCGTGGTCAATGCACACGCGCCTGCCGATTGTAGCGCCGGGGTGAATTTCTATTCCTGTTTTATGTGCAGAGCGCTGGCTGATCCAACGTGCAAAAAACTTCATATTATGCCTGAAAAACCAGTTTGCCCTGCGGTGACTGCGCAGCGCCTTAAAGCCAGGATAGAGCAGGATAACCTCAAGCGGGTTATTTGTTGCAGGATCGTGCTCAATAAAGCTGCGAACATCCTCTTTATAATCACTGAAAAAACTGATGGTAATCACTCCAAACTAATAAATAAAGCCTCCGCCGAAATTAATCGACGAAGGCAATAAAATACTGCGGTTCCACTCCGTTTTATACTCATTTTCGCCTTTAACGGAGCAACCCGACACGGAATACTATTTTCCTCCGTGCAGTTCACAGGTGCATTTCAGCAAACGGGATATATGAGCATCACAGCGCCGCTCACTCTCTTTGATATCCCCTTTTGCGTACTTCTCCTGATCGCAACTTTTGTTTATATATACATTATATACATTCTGCAAAAAAATGCAACACTTTTATTTAGTTTTTATAAGATGCCAGCCGTCTTTTGCGTATTTAAGCCCGCTGAGTAGCGTCACTATGCCGACAATCCAAAAAGATACTGTGCAGAATACGTTCATCCAATCCGGTGCGTTAAAGCCATTAGTTGCAATGATAACCTCTCCGTCCTTTTCCATAACTGCAAGGAAAAAGAACACAAGTCCTGTAGTAATCATCTGCAGGAATGTTTTAGCCTTGCCAAAGCCGTTTGCAGCAATGACTTCGCCCTCGTTAACGGCAGCCATACGCATACCTGCAACAAGGAATTCGCGTGCCATCATAATCATAATTACAATGTCGGTATGCCAGCCGAGGTTAATCTGAATGAGAAACGCTGCAAGCACAATTGACTTGTCTGAAAGTGGATCCATAAGTTTGCCGAAGTCGGTTACAAGCCCCTGCTTGCGTGCAATAATTCCGTCAGCCTTGTCGCTCATACAAGCGAGGAAATAAATAACAAGCGCCACCGCCCAGTGGTATCTGAACTGTATCAGCGCCGCTGCGAACAAAAACGGTACGCAGCAAAACCTGAATACTGTTATTTTATTTGGTAAATTCAATCTGCCCTCACCCCAATCAAGTCGTATCCGTTAAAATCGGTAACCTTGACGTTAACAAAATCGCCGATGTTGATTTTTGTGTCAGACGTAAAAATGATTCCGCTGTCAATCTCCGGCGAATCGAGGTAAGACCTGCCGGTGTACTTTTCTCCGTCAAAGTCGTCAACAATAACCTTGTAAACCTTTCCAACGCGGCTTTTGTTAGCCTGCTCCGTAACAGAATACTGCAGGTTCATAAGTATCTCCTGACGGTGAATTTTAACGTCCTCGTCAAGCTGATTTTCCATATCAAAAGCGGGCGTGTCCTCCTCAGGAGAGAAGGTAAAGCAGCCCATTTTGTCAAACTTAACGTCGCTTACAAAGTCGCAAAGTTCTTCAAAATCTTCATCCGTTTCACCGGGGAAACCGACCATAAACGTGGTGCGCAGCGACAAGCCGTCGATTTTAGCCCTCATATCGCTCAAAAGGCGCTTGTAGTCGTCAGCCGTACCAACTCTGTTCATAGCCTTCAAAACGCTTTCTGATGCGTGCTGAAGCGGAATATCAATATAGTTGCAAATCTTGTCTTCGCTTGCAATAACGTCAATCAGCGAGTCTGTAATCCTCTGCGGATAGCAGTAAAACAGCCTTATCCACTCGATGCCGTCAATCTTGACAAGTTCCTTCAGCAGCGCGTCGAGCCTGTACTCACCGAATAAATCGTAGCCGTACTTTGTGGTATCCTGCGCAATGAGAATAATCTCCTTAACGCCGCCTGCTGCAAGCTCCTTTGCCTCTTTGATAATAGACTCGGGCTTCCTGCTTCTGAAAGCGCCGCGGATACCGGGGATTGCGCAGTAAGAACATCTGTTGTCGCAACCGTCAGCGATTTTGAGATATGCCCAGTGCTTCGGCGTTGAAAGCAGCCTTTTGTCGTCAAGCGGTAAAAAGCACTTGTTCGGGTAAACGGAAGTACTAAGCCCAATCAGCACCTTCTGGCAAATCTTAACAATGTCGCTATTCGCACCGATTCCGACTACCGCGTCAACCTCGGGCATCTCGTTGATAATCTCGTCCTGATAGCGCTCTGCAAGGCAGCCCGTAACCACGATAGCGGTGATAACGCCCGCCTTTTTGTACTCGGCGACCTCGAGGATAGTGTCAATCGCCTCCTGCTTCGCCGCGTCAATGAAGCCACAGGTGTTTATAATCATATTATCGCTTTCCGCAATTTCGCTGACTATCTGAAAACCGGCGTCATTCAGTTTTGCAAGCATCATTTCGCCGTCAACCTGGTTTTTGGGGCAGCCAAGCGAAATCATACCAATTTTATAATTGCTGTTGATATTCGTCATTTTCAATAAGGTTAAAGGCTTCCTTGATATCTGAATACTTAAAGCCTTTTCGCTGAAGAGCGGCAAAAACCTTGTCCTTGCCGCCCTCCTGATTTAACTTTCTTGCGTATTTGGTGAGTATTAACTCGCAGACAGATGAAACGTTGTCAATCTCATTATCTTCAAAGAGATTATTGATAATTTCCGAAGAAATACCGCGTTTGTACATCTCCTGCTTAATGAACGCTGACGACATCTTTTTGTCATCGCGAAGGTGCTTCAGCAGCACTTCTGCGTAGTGCTCATCGTTGAGATAACCAAGCTCAATCATCCTGTCGATTGCCTTTTCAGCGCTGACCTCATCAACGGTGCGTAGCAGCTTTGTGCGCAGTTCCTTAACCGAATGGTCGCGTCGCGAAAGCAGGTCGTAGCACTTGTTAACAGCCTTTTTATAGTTAATCTTAACTACAAGCTCCTGCCACTCGTCCTCGTCAATCTCCGTGCCGTCCTTGATGAAGTTCTCTGCCCAGAAGTCAACATCAGTGGTAATCTGATACTCACCGTCAAGGAGCAGGTGAATTTTGCTTCCCCTGCCCTTTGTATGTGTAATAATCATCAGTCTTCGTCGTCAATCTCTATGTCGAGCTTTGCTCGAGCTGCTTCCCTAGTGTTGGTAACAGCCTTAACCTCAACTGCAGGAGCTTCGTCCTTTGCACCTGCAACGTTAGCCTGATATTCCTCGTCACTCTTCTTATTCATTATTGCCATTACCTGGTCTTCAATCTCCTTGGCAAAAGCAGCATCAGTCTTGAGAAGCTCCTTGAACTTATCACGTCCCTGAATTCTCTGCTCGCCGTAGGAAAGCCATGAGCCGCTCTTTTTAACAATACCAAGTGAAACAGCAAGATCGCAGATTTCGCCGACTCTGTCGATACCTGTGCCATACATAATGTCAAATTCAGCTGTCTTAAACGGCGGCGCAACCTTATTCTTAACGATCTTTGCCCTTGTGTGCGAGCCTACAAACTCATTACCGGGAGCCTTAATCTGCTCGCTCTTTCTGACGTCAATACGCATTGATGAATAAAACTTAAGAGCACGTCCGCCGGTTGTAACCTCGGGATTGCCGTAGATAACACCAACCTTTTCACGAAGCTGGTTGATGAAAATGATGATGCAGTTTGACTTGTTGATTGCGCCTGCGAGCTTACGAAGCGCCTGTGACATAAGTCTTGCGTGCAGACCAACGTGCGAATCACCCATATCGCCCTCAATCTCAGAACGCGGTACAAGCGCCGCAACAGAGTCAACAACAATGATATCAATAGCACCTGAACGCACAAGCTGCTCTGTGATTTCAAGCGCCTGCTCACCGTTATCGGGCTGTGCTACAAGAAGGTCGTCAACGTTTACACCGAGGTTTGCAGCGTATGCAGGATCAAGCGCGTGCTCCGCGTCAACGAAAGCAGCTTCGCCGCCGAGCTTCTGTGCCTCTGCTACGCAGTGAAGCGCGAGAGTTGTTTTACCCGATGATTCAGGGCCGTAAATCTCAATAATTCTTCCCTTTGGGAGTCCGCCGATACCGGTTGCGATATCGAGAGTAAGCGAGCCAGTTGAAATAGCATCAACCTTCAGCTTATGGTTTTCGCCGAGGCGCATAATAGCACCTGCGCCGTATTGTTTTTCAATCTGCTTTAAAGCGGATTCAAGAGCCGCTTTTTTGTCGTTTGCTTTGCTCTTATCTGCAGCCATAATTTTATCCTCCAAATGCTATAATATATTTACTTATGTATTATACTAAATATAGTGGATAAAATCAAGCCGATATACTAAATTGTACAAGAATTTTCACACTTTAAAAATAAATTTAAAAAATGCTTGCATTTTGTGTAAGTTTCTGTTAATATATATGCGTTCTTAAAATATAAGGAGGTGTACGCAAATGGCAAAATGTGAATGCTGCGGCAAATCAATGTCCTTCGGTATTAAGGTATCACACTCACACAGAAGATCAAACAGAACCTGGAAACCGAACATCAAAAAAGTTAAGGCAATCGTAGACGGCTCACCAAAGAGAATTTATGTTTGCACAAGATGCCTTCGCTCCGGTAAGGTTGAGAGAGCGTAATTAATTACAAACATAAAGGACTGTCATCCGACAGTCCTTATTTTTTTGCTGTTTGACTATTGAGGCAAAAGCCCCAATAGTCATTATTAATTTTAAGCGTTTTTATCTGCAACAGCAATTACGGAGTAATCAGTACCGTTAATATCATAAGTGTTGTTACCGGTTGAATACTTTGCAGGATACTCGATAAAGCATCTGAATGATACATTATCAACATCAAAATCGCCGCCTGCCTTCGGGCTTACTGTGCAGGTGAACTGGCCAGTAGGAAGAACAGAAGTAACATTCATCTTAACAACACCGCTCACACCGTAAGACATATCGGCAGGATCTGTGTAATTACCCTTGCGAACAAGTACACCGAATCCCTTGTTGCCGGTTGCTCCCTGAGTAATTCGTGCATATACACGTGCCTGACTTGCTGTCATCTTGGTATTCTGAACAGATATGAAAGGCTTTTTATTTTCGATCTTGTCGTTAACAAGCGCATTCATAACCTCTGCCTTATCGGTACCGAGGTCAGCAAGAACACCGTCAATATTAGCAGCTGTTACTGCAACGGAATCTGCGGTTACGTATCCGCCGTTACCGTCGGAAAGAATAGCAACATAATCTTCAGAAGCACACGCAAAGAACGTGCAGTCGCGATCGTAGGATGCAATCTGCAGTTTGCCGGCAGCCGTTCTTACAGCCCATGCAGCGAAGTCTGCATCATCACTTGTAACCTTAACAAGCGTATCATATTCAACGTTGTTCAGCACTGTTGTACTGCCGGTATTGTCGTTTACAGACGATGCACCAGTAAATGTATAATTATATGTCGGCTTAGCGCCGTATACAGGAGTAAGCTCATAGTGATTTACTTTGAGCTCGGTAAGCGACCACTTTTCAAATCCGTACATCGGAATATTCTTAGCAGTGGCAGAATCACCCTCTGTAAAGGTTACAGTCTGCGTTGTAATACCGTCAGATTTTACATCAGCGCTGTAAATAATGTCTATAAGATTACCGTAAACATCGCAGATATCGTAACGGTTAATGCCTGCGCCGGGATCCTTATTAGTCTGCTCAAGCTCAGCTACAACAGCCATATTACCGCTTACAATCTTTGTATAAGTAGCTCCAACAGTGCCTGAAGCCTTCTGCGAGCTCTCTGCATCAGTGTTAGTGTCATTCATATTAGTAGTGCTCCAGAGCGCTACTTTGTTGCCGAGAATATAAGCTTCGGGAACGGTGAGATCAACGCTGTCGCCGTAGTACTGCATTGTGTTATCGGTATATACGGTGTCACCTTCATCATTCTGAACTGAGAAATCAAGATGATACTTCTTAATATAATTTTCCTTATTAGCAGGATCGTTCAGATTTGTTGAAGCTGTGAGAATTGCTGCAGTCTGTATATCTGCAGCATCGCCCGAAGCGTTACGAAGCATTGCACCCTCAGGTAATGATGTGCCAGTGCAAGCATTATATCTCTCTGCTTCCTGAGCAGTTAATGTCTTGTAAAGCACACCGTCTGCTGTTGCAATTGCACCGTTAATATAGACAAGTCCGTCAGTAGTATACTTTCTTGAATCAAGCGAGCTGTTAATTACGGATTTAGCCGCTTCGTAGGTCTCGTACTTCTCTCCGCCGTCTACAGTCTTGAGGTTATCATATGTACTGTTAATAGCAGTATTGTTTTCATTGATATTTGTCTGATCTGCAGAAAGTGTTCTCTGAACTATGCCGCTTTCATCAGTTGCATACATAGGTGTATCAGCCCTCTGAGCAGCAGTCATTGAGTAATACGTATCACCGTTTGTGTATGCTTCTGCAAACGGTACCCATGAATCATAAGTATAGATATTTGAAGTGCCGTCTGAGTTGTTTGTTGCCTTAGTTTCAGCTTTCGCAGCCATTGTTGCGTCAAGCTCACTGAAATCAGCAACGTGATTGAGTTTACCTTCAGCAGTTGTGAGAGCATCTGCAAGTCCGTTTATATATTCTTCAGACTTTGAGCTGTCGTTTGTTGCAGGGATATTTACCGCGTCACAATCAGATTTATACGCTTCTCTTGATGAAGTTGTATAATCAGTGTTTGCGTAGTTAACAGCAACATCAGCAGCCTTGTCGCGAAGTGCGTCCCAAGCAGCTGTCTGGTCATCCCATAGACGATTTGCTTCATCAATGTTACCGCATACTGAGCAAGCATAGTCTGTGTAACCGTTTGTATCGCCGGAAGCTGCTGTGTGCGCCTGCGCTACGTTATGGTCACAATTAGATGTTGTCGATTCTTCGTTATAAACCTCATCTGATGTCGGCATATGCGTATTCGACGGAGCGTTATCATTTTCCCAGTTATATACTGTGTGAGTGCCGTCGCCATTATATACAGTTGCAGACTGCGAAGGAGCGCTTGCAAGTGTGTTACCTGCTGTTACAGTCTCTGTGCTGAAACCTTCTGCTCTGTTATAATCAATCTTGAACGTCTTTTTTACAAGGTTGATTTTGGCAAATTCGTCAACGCCCTTCTTAATGTCCGCAGCACATTCCGATGCAGCTGTCGAAGCACTGTCCTGATAATCATAATTATTCGGATCAGCTTTCATTACATAGTACATTGCATTGTAGTACTGGTCGAGCGAATCCTCAGTGTACATCCACTCGTTACCCTTAACAACATTATTATAATATTCAAGAGCAGTTGAATCTGTGCCGGGAACCTTAGTTGTACCGTTTCTGATTTCGCGAATCGGCTTGTAGTTCAGAACGTAGATATTGCTGTTTACAGTGATTGTATCATTATTACGGCTGCCGTAATTACTGCGGTAAGCAGCTCTGATTGTAAACGGTACAGAAGTCGCTGTATCAAGGTAAGTATCAGTATTACCTGTTCCGCTGTAGTACAGTCTGTTATAGTAGCCTCTGTATGTATTTACGTTATCGTGCGAAATTTCGGAAAGGCCCTTGTCGTCCGGTGTATTAGTATAGTGATACTCAGAAGCGTTAGTTTCATAACCGGTACCGTCATTAGTATCGTCATTATAAACATATGTTGTCGGACGGGCTGAGTTGCTGCCCGTGTTGTAACCGCGCCAATATGATTTGAGTTCAAACATATTGCTGTCTTCAACAATATAAATCAGACGTCTGTAGTTGTTGCTTTCAACTCTGAAGCTGTAACCTGTCGGAAGTGCAGGAGTATTAGATGTACCGTCATATGCAAGTACGATATTTGACGGAAGTGAGATTGCAGAATTTTTGAAGCCTGATACTGCAGTTTCGTTACTCCATGTAGTGTTATTATCATCGTAAACTACATTTGCGTAGCCATTTGTTGCCTTTGAGCCCTGATAATTAGCTTCTGCATTGAATGAAGGAACAGTTTCTATAGAATCAATATTTTCTTCAACATAATCCTCTGCAGACTGCGATCCGTAAAGAACTTGCGGGTCCATAGCCTGAGAATAAATGCGTACATCTTTAACATATGATGTATCATCTGCTACCTGCCACCAGCTTGGGATTCTCATATTACCGAGGAATACTTTATTTGTCGGTAGCTGCATAAAGCCAAGCATACCGTAAGCGTAGTCGTTGCCGTCAACCTGACTGCCGTCAACATTGGTAATAAGCGAAATATCGTTCTGGTAAGTTCTCCTGCCATTAACCCATACTGAAAGCTTAACCTGATTATTGCTGATAGGTACTATGTTCAACTGGATGTAACTCCATTTACTTGTGGCAAGTGAATTGTTGAAGGCGTTATATATATCAACAAAGTGCTCACTGTAGTTACCGCCGCTGTTTAAACCGCTGCAGTAGTTGAAGCGTATAGTGCCGTTTTCCATAAGGGCAAAGTATCTGCCGGACGGGGCCGGAGTCCACTTGTCGTTACCGATTGCGATAATGGCATTGTTGTTTGCAACATCACCGGGGTTAACCCAACCGGCAATTGTATAAGATGACGCGTTATGGCTGACTACAGGCTCAATAACACTGTGGTCGCCGCTGTTAGATACATTCAGCACGCCTTTCTTACCGTCAACAGTATCACTGCCGCCTGCTTTTGTATAAACAAGCTTTTTGTCAAACTCGCTGCTAATCACGCTCTGCGAAATTGCCTTGTCTCTGAAACGGATATGTGAATATGAGCCATAACCGTAGCCGGCTGAGCTGTGACCGTCGGTAAATCCAAACGCTGCATACCGTGTACCGTAATCAGGGAAATCAACTGTAGCGGCAATCTTGCCTACTTCATCACCGTCACGGTAGAACGTAATATTGGTACCGTCGGATACGATATCATAATGATATGTCACGCCGAGAGTCAGATTGCCTGTTGTTGCAACATAAGTGTCTGTGCTTTCGCCTGATTTACGCACCCACATATCACCGTTGCCGAAAATCATAACATAGTCAGTGTTTTCAGAAGGAGCGCCCGTGCCTGTGCCGAGTGCGAATATCGGCGCACTGAGATTTGTTGTGCTTTCAAGGCTATAATCGAACGAAACAGTATATACATCGTCCGGGAACATAGAGCGAACATCCTCGTCGTTAACAAAGAATGTAGCATTTTTAAGTGTAGCGTAGCCCGAGTCATGAGCAACAGTAGCGCTACTGCCGCTCTCTTTAAACATTATATCAATGTCACGCAGACTTGAGTCATTATAAGTAGCATACTGCCAACCGTCAGATGCATTGTTATAGCTTGTTGTAAAGTTATACATTACGTCGTCAGAGGTTACGCCTCCGTAGGCAGATGTTATTGCTTTATACTGTGCATCACTAATCTTTAAGAAAGAACCGTGACGAGCGGTAAGGTTTGAAAAACCGGTAGTTTCGTTAACAGTGGTTATCGGATCTCCGTCATTAACAGGTATGCTTGAACCTTTTGCTGCAACAGTGGCTAAATCATCGCCCATATTATAGATAACAAACTTGCCTGCATCACCGTAACGATCTGCAACAAGGTAGTAATCGCCGTCAACAGTGTAAACCTGACAGCCTTCAATCGCGCCGGTTGTGCTTGAGGATTCAAACTGACCTACATAAGTATAAGGACCGGTGAGGTTAGTTGCAGTTGCAAGACAAACAGTCTTTCTGCCTTCAGTTTCATCCTTATAGAACATATAATAAGTGCTGCCCTGCTTGATAATATCGCCGTCAATTGCATCAGCGCCGGGATCATAAAGAAGCTGTGGCTCTGAATAATGAGTCCAGTCC
>CAYZPT010000022.1:0-9298 GCA_964480285.1 uncultured Bacteroides sp. | reverse complement strand
TCAGTGGTCATATAGTACATTCTGGTTGCAGTATATCCGTCACCGGCAAATGCAAAATATACCATATACTGGCCGTTTTCATAGTAAACCTCAGGAGCCCAAGTCCTCTGGAACTGGTGATTACTGTAAGACGTGCCTTTTTTCTCATTAATAATCTGCGCAACGTTGATATAATATGCGTCAGACCAGTTAACAAGGTCAGCAGAACGCCACAGTACCATCTGCGGCTGATTACCCCAGAAACCGTACTGTGTAGCCTCAAGATCGGTTGCTATAACATAATAGTAACCGTCGTGACCGTCAAAAATATACGGATCACGAACACCGTCGGTATAAGTATAAGTTTCATTGGTTGGATCTGTGTAAGAGTGTGTGTCTGTACTCTTTTCCTGCAGAATAGCATTGCCGCCGTTTAACGGTTTAAAGTTAATGCCGTCGGTAGACACAGCCATTCTGATTTGCTGTTCTGTCTGCAGATTGCCGGTAAAATACGTCATAAGGAAACGTTCGGGATCTGCGGCGCTTGCAGTAAATGCAAAAGTCGGAAGCATTGTAGCAACCAATACAGCAGACAGCAGTAAAGAAATTACTTTTTTGCTGAGTCGATTTTCAGATTTCATTGTATTACCTCCACAATAATTACCGCAAATGCGCTGCAAAAGGTTATCGGTTTACTGACTACACCTTTGAATCGGAGCAACACATTTTTGAGTATGTCTATGAATAACAAAAATAATTAAAGTTATCCAACTATAATTATAATTAATTAACTATTTTAAGTCAAGAATTTTTATTAATAAAAAGAACCGTCATTAGACGGTTCCTTAATAAATGCTATTCGTTGTATCCGATGAAATTAGTAAACAACGGTTTGTATTTAGAATTGCTTGATTTCATATAAGCAAGATCTCTGCCGTTAACATAGCCATCGCCGTTAACATCGCACATCATAATGACGATGTCAGGGTCGCTGTCAGGCGAAAAGCTGTAATCAATCTGTTTATCGCCGACAGTAATAACAGCGTCGGTATTAGTGGCAGTTACAGTACGGCTGAAAGTACCGCCTGTATCAACACCGTCAAGCTTAGCTTCGTCAATAACAATGTCACTTGCTGCGCCGGACGGATCGTTCATTGCGTAGATTGTTCCACTAACGCTATACTCAACCGGCTCAATGAAAATATTAAACGAGCCTTTAATTGACGAGTTCATAATCCTGGCGCCGAAATAATAAGTCTTACCTTTTTCAAGATTTAATGAAGCAATCTTAAAATTAGTTCCGCCGTCACTGTCATCATTATATGCAATCTGTTTGTAATCGCTGTCAAAAACATATCCGCGGGTATCGTGCGTACCGGTTGAATAGAATTTGAAAACACCATTATACTTTGGAGTATAAGGATAATAAGCAAACATACCTCCGGATTGAGTAATGCGAACTTTGTATTCACCGCAAGTAACGTCATCGGTCACAAAATCAATTCTGTTAGTGGACGTAGATCGGTTATTCTTGATTATGTAATGCAGCGCATATGAACCAACAGGCGCTTTAAGCGTAAAGTCTTTTTGGCTTACGCCGTTATAAGCAAATGAGTAATCGGCAATCGTTGTAACATTGCTGCTCAAACTCAGTTCATGCAGAGCCGGACATGAAGCAAAAGCATACTCGCCTATTGAAGTAACGCAATCATCAAGTGTAACACTTGAGAGATGCTCCGCACCCGAAAAAGCGTAATTGCCGACACGATTCATATTCTCAATAACAACATTCTCAACGTCAAGTATTAAAAAATTCCACGGTGTAGAATATGAATTCTCATAATCAGGCATAACGCCGTCGTAGATATATATAGTTTTTGTGTCGTCGTCATATTCCCAGATAAACTCGTTATCTGCATATGCAATTACTGAAAAAGCAAGTGCAAATACGAGAATAACGGATATAACGGCTGCTCTGAAGTGCTTACGCTTCATACGAATCACCAATATTAGTATAACACATTGTTAAAAAAAATGCAATATTAATAATTCATTAATAATTTGGCGGGGCTACATTATAACTCCATCCTTGAAAATTGAGATTTCCTTATAGCCGTTTTCTTCGTTTTTCGTCTGCATGCCGTTAGCAGTTTCAATAAGCAACGACATTAAACTGTCGGTAACGCTGTCAAAATCGCCGCCTTCAATCAGCTCGCCGGCGTTGAAGTCAATCCAGTTGCTTTTGTTATTGAAAAGCGCGGTATTTGTGGCAATTTTAATCGTCGGAACGGGCGCACCAAGCGGTGTTCCTCTGCCTGTGGTAAACAGGATAATATGTGCCCCTGCTGCAGTAAGATTTGTAACGGATACAATATCGTTACCCGGTCCTGTAAGCAGATTGAGCCCGTGTTTTTTGCAGGTTTCGCCGTACATCAGTACGTCTGTAACTGTAGACTTGCCGCCCTTCTGGATACAGCCAAGCGACTTTTCCTCAAGAGTGGTTATTCCGCCGGCGTGATTGCCAGGTGACGGATTTTCATAGCACACAACTCCGTGGTCGGAAAAATACTGTTTAAAATCATTAATCATTGCAACAATTCTGTCGTATACTTCCCTGTTCTGCGCTCTGTCCATCAACAACTGTTCGGCACCGAACATCTCAGGAACTTCGGTCAGAATAGTCGAAGCGCCTACATTTGTAAGCCGTTCATTAATTCTGCCGCAAAGCGGATTTGCAGTAATACCGCTGAACGCGTCAGAGCCGCCGCACTTGTAGCCGACAACAAGGTTGTCAATGCCAACAGGCTCGCGTTTGTCGTCCATCATATTATTGTAAAGCTCGGCAATCAGCTCAGTACCTGCAACAAGTTCATCTTCAACATCCTGAGTACAGAGGAACTTAACTCTCTTCTCATCGACATCGCCGAGAACAGGCTTGAACACAGAAAGATTGTTGTTCTCACAGCCGAGTGATACCACCAGCACGCCGCCTGCATTTGGGTGCTTAATCAACCCTGCAAGTATCTTTTGCGTGTTCTCCATATCGTCTCCGAGCTGTGAGCAGCCAAACGGATGAGTATACGCAAACACACCGTCACAGTCGGCACCAATAATATTGTTGCCCGCTTTTGCAATTAGCTCTGCGGTCTTGTTAGCACATCCCACAGTCGGAATAACCCAGATTTCATTTCGTATTCCTACTCTGCCGTCCGCACGCTTAAATGCATTAATCTTAATATCAGAGAGTGCAGGACTGTACTCTGTATCACCGCTGAAAGTGTACTCAAACTCATCATTCAGATTAGTTTTGAGGTTGTGCTCGTGAATATAGCTCCCCTTGGGCAAATCCTCAGTAACAGAACCGATAGGATAACCGTATTTTATAACGTTATCCCCTGCTTTTAGATCGCTGAGCAGTATTTTGTGCGCCTTAGGGATATTTTCAAGCGCAGTTACTCCCATTTCAGAATATCCAGCAGAAATTTCTTCAAGCGCAACAGCAACATTGTCAGAGCTGTGTATCTTAATCAGCTTTGCCATAAACAGCCTCCTCAACTGCTTTGCGTATACCGATATTCTGAATATTGCAATAGTGATAACGCACCTTGTCTGCAATTGCGTCATCGGTGATATTATAGTACTTAATCACGTTATTAATTACAGTTTCACTGTCCATATCTTTCATATCAGCAAACATTTTAATAACATCTTCGCTGTCGTTTGCCTTGCCGCTTGTCATATAAAACTCAGTAAGCGCAGCAAGACCGAAGCAGAGAATATTCGGTGCATTGCCGGTAATCTCAGCATATTCATTCATTGAATCAAGGCATCGTGCGCTGAACTTTGAAACTGAATTAAGCGCAATATCAAGCAGCCTGTGGTCAATAAACGGGTTATTGAATCTGTCAAGCACACTGTTTGCATAAGCGTCAAGTTCAGACTTATTAAGAGTAAGGGTTGTTTTAACCTCTTCAAGACCAGTAAGTATGTACTTATTAAACAACTCATCGTTCATCATATCGCGTACAATCTCAAAACCGCAGAGATACGCAGCAAGTACAGACATAGTATGAGCGCCGTTGAGAATGCGTACCTTACGCGTACGGTAAGGCAGAATATCATCAGCAAAAACGATGCCCTCAAGCGATCTGATGTCAAATATTTCTTTGCAGTAATCGTCAGCCTGAATAATCCAGCTCCAGTACGGCTCGCAGTTAACAGAGCACTTATCGCTGTCTCCGTCAATATGACCGCTGACAATACGGTCAACAAGCGTATTGCAGAATGAGCAACTGTTGATATAAGTTATAAAATCTTCGCCGAGATTCCAGAGCTGTGCATATTTAAGCACACATTTCTTCAGCTCATCAGCGTTATTCTCAATAAGCTCAACCGGCAGGAAAAGCAGTGGCTTTTTGCCTGCCTTAAAGCGCTTGTATAGCAAAGCTGTTACTTTACCCGGGAAAGCTACACGCGGTGAATCATCCATTTTATCTGTGTCAACATAAGCAATGCCCGCTTCTGTCGTGTTTGAAATAACGATGTCTGCGTCAATAAATGCAGCTTCAAGCTTATCGTACTCTTCAAAGGTATCAATAACGCCCTTAACACACTCAATATACACAGTTTCATCGACAATCTCACCGTTAAGTCTGCCGCGTTTATAAACATTGTACTTGCAGTCCTGCTCACGAAGCAGATTGATTACGCGGTTGAACTTAATCGGCTGGCAGATTGTAACCTCTGCATCAAGCACGCCGAGTTTGTTTGCTGTGTTAATGTAATTCTCTGCAAAAGCCCTTAAAAAGTTACCTTCGCCAAACTGTAATACCTTAATCATATTATTCACCCAAATTATTATCGATGTCTGTTTCGTCAGTTTCGGTTTGCATTGCTGTTTCCTCCGCAATAGGAACTTCAACAACATTTTCAGTTACCTCAGTTACTTCGTCGGCAGCAGTCGGCGCTTCTTCTTCGAGCACGCCATTTTCCATAAGAGCAATAAACTGGTCACCGTTAATCTTCTCTTTTTCATAAAGAGTGTTTGCAACAAGCTCAAGCTTATCAAAATGCTCTTTAAGGATTTCCTCAGTCTTGCAATATGCTTCACGAAGGATGCGTTCAACCTCAGAATCAATTTTGGACGAGGTTTGCTCACTGTAATTATTAACTCTGCCGTAATCTCTGCCGAGGAATACCTCGCCGCTCTGATTATCATAAACAACAGGTCCGATTGCATCGCTCATACCGTACTTTGCAACCATATCGCGTACCATTTCGGTTGCGCGCTGAAGGTCGTTTGAAGCACCTGTGGAGATGTCACCGAGAGCAATGGCCTCTGCAACACGTCCGCCGAAAAGAGAAATAAGTTCGTCCATCATAATCTTCTTTGAGCCGAAGTGACGTTCCTCAAGCGGAGTATACCAGGTGTATCCGCCGGCTCCGAGTCCGCGAGGGATAATGGAAATCTCTTTGACTTTATCGTGACCGCGCATATAGTACGATGCTACAGCGTGACCTGCTTCATGGAAAGCTGTAAGCTTCTTGGTCTTTTCGTCATATTTATGCGACTTCTTCTCTGTACCCATTTCAACACGAGAGGTAGCATCTGCAATCTCTTCCATCGTGATTGCGTGTTTGCCGCGACGTACAGCGAGAAGAGCTGCTTCGTTCATAAGATTTTCAAGATCAGCACCAGAGAAGCCGATTGTGTCCTTTGCAATCTCCTCAAGATCAACATCGGGGCCGAGAGGTTTTTCCTTAGAGTGAACTTTGAGTATATCTTCCCTGCCCTTTGCGTCAGGTCTGTTAACCGTAATCTGGCGGTCAAATCTGCCGGGACGAAGGAGCGCCGGGTCAAGTACATCAGGTCTGTTAGTAGCCGCAATAACAATAACGCCCGAATTTGTGCCGAAACCGTCCATCTCAACAAGGAGCTGGTTAAGGGTCTGTTCACGCTCATCGTTACCGCCGCCTGTACCTGCACCACGCTGCCTGCCGACAGCGTCAATCTCATCAATAAAAACGATTGCAGGTGCTTTCTTCTTAGCCTGGTTGAATAAATCACGCACACGAGAAGCGCCGACGCCGACATACATCTCTACAAAATCGGAACCGGAAATTGAGAGGAACGGTGCGCCTGCCTCACCTGCAACAGCCTTTGCAAGGAGCGTTTTACCCGTACCTGGAGGGCCGACAAGCAGCACGCCCTTCGGGATTCTTGCGCCGAGCTTTGTATATCTGTCAGGCTCTTTGAGATAGTCGACTAGTTCGGTAAGCTCTTCCTTTTCTTCGTCGCAGCCTGCAACATCCTCGAACTTTTTGTCGCTGTCCTCATTACCGTTGCGCGGCTTGAGTTTGCCAAAACCGAGTGATCGGTTAGTTTCATTAGTAATATTATCGCTCATCCGCCTGAATGACCAGATCAGAAAAGCAATCATTCCGATGGTAATAAGCGTCATCGGCAGCATACTTGTAAGCCAAGAACGGTTAGAAGCCTTAATATAGTTATAAACTATCGGTTTGTCAGGATGCGCCTTGTTGTACTCGGTAACAGATTCATTGATGTCATCAAGGAAATAAGGCACAGACGGCACCGCATATGTTTTTGGCGGGTCGTCCTTTTTATCCTTGAACAACTTATATGTCATTGAACCTGAACCAAGGTCAATTTCAAATTCAGAAACCTGGTTAGTTGTAAAAAGTCCGACAATTTCGGAATATTTAGAGTCCGCTTCCTTCTTGCCGGAGGTCATCATCAACACAATACCGATAAGTACTACCGGTATAAGAATGTAGATAATGGCACTTTTGAAGTTTTGAGACATATTTTTTCTCATTAAAATTTGTCCTCCGTTGTTATTTCAAAGAGCATAATCCGCTTTGTGTTATCATCGGGTTTCACTCTTTCGTCAACTGCATAGCCAGCAACGGCAATAATGCCCTTGTCGTCGGCAATGATATGCAGTTTATTTCTGTTTTCGGCAGGGATTTTAAGCTCGTTAAAGAGTTTTTTTAACGTTTTTGTGCAACCCCTGCCTGCAGGAGAAATCGTGTCCCCTGCTTCACGCTCCTTTAAGCGCACTTCGCCGACTACTTTATCGTAGTCAACGAACATATTTTTATTCTGTTTGCCGTCAAATTCGCAGTAATCAATAGCTTCATATGCAAGCGTTGCAGATTTTGGCGGCTCGTTTTGATTGTATACACGAAGTAAATCGCCGCTTGAAGCAATGTATATGTCGCCTTTGAGCTGAAGCTTTTTCGGTGCTTTTAGAAGCTCAAGTGCCTGCTCAAGGTGCAGTGAGTCAAGCATTATGCCGTACTCGGCTGCCATTTTGGAAATAACGCGCTTTTGCACCGCAACATCAAACTGCTTTAACTCGTAAATCGACGCACCCTTTTCATACTCGCCCCTTGATTTAAACAGACAATGTTCAGCGCAGTTTTCGATGAACGCCTCATCCTCTGCGGAGCTTTGGATAAGCCTGAACACAGCGTCCTCAAACGACGGGTTGAGCTCTTTAAAAGCAGGCACAATCACGTTGCGTATGTAATTGCGTGAATACTTGTTGTCGCTGTTGGTGGAATCAACGACATAGTCGACACCAAACTCGTCGCAAGTGCTTCTGATTTCGTCAGCAGTGCAGTTAATCAGCGGTCTGACAATGTTATCACGCACAGGCGGAATACCTGCAAGCCCTTTGATCGAAGTACCGCGAGCGATGCGGAACAGTGCAGTTTCCACGCTGTCGCTCATACTGTGAGCAAGCGCGATTTTATCTGCGCCGAATGAATTAAAAAACTCATAGCGCCTTTTGCGTGAGTATTCCTCAACGCCAATTCCCTGATCCTTCGCCTCTTTTGGTGAGTCAATCGCAAGCATTTCAAAGCGTAGTCCGCGTTCCTCGCAAAAGGTTTTAACAAACTCGCAGTCGGCTTTTGATTCCTCGCCGCGTATGCCGTGCTCAACGTGCGCAATAATCAGGTTATAGGGGCAATTATCAAGAAGCAGATAATCAAGCAGCAGCATTGAGTCCGCGCCGCCCGAAACACCGACTACTACCGTTTCGCCCTCATTGAGCATATTGTACGCTTTGACGGTTTCGTGAATTTTAGTTATAGTCTCTGACATTGTCAATCGCCCTGAATCTGGTGAATTCCTTGTCAAATGAAAGCTCAATTGTGCCCGTCTGACCGTGACGGTTTTTAGCAACAATCAGCTCTGTGAGTGAATCGTCAATATCGTCCTGCTTGTCCGCGTCAACCTCGTTCCTGTAGTAATCCTCACGGTACAGGAACATTACGATATCAGCGTCCTGCTCGATTGAGCCGGACTCACGAAGGTCGGACAGCTGCGGTCTGTGCGACTTGCCCCTGCCCTCTGTACCACGCGATAGCTGTGCGCAGCAGATAACGGGAACATTCAAATCCTTTGCCATCATTTTAAGCTGGCGTGTGATTTCTGACACTTCCTGCACGCGGTTTTCCTTACGCGTTGCGGAACTAACAAGACCGAGATAGTCAATCATAACGCAGTCAACGTTATTGAGCCTGCGGACTCTCGACTTGATTTCAGGCACTGTGATATTAGATGTATCATCGAGGAAAAGCTGAACATCACCGAGTTGACCTGCAATATTGCCGACTCTGATCCACTCGTCGTCGGTCATTTCTCCGGTTCGGAACTTCTGCGACGATACGCCGGACATTGATGCAAGCAGTCTTTCGGCAAGCTGTTCCTTAGTCATCTCAAGCGAAAAGAAAACGCACTTCTTCTTAGCACCGATTGCAACATTCTGTGCAAGGTTGAGCGCAAAGCTCGTCTTACCCATAGCGGGACGTGCACCGATCAGAATGAAATCAGAACGGTTAAGACCGGTAGTGTACTTATCAAGCAGACCGAATCCTGTGGGAATACCCTTGTAGTCCTCTTTGTTCTCGCCGGTGAGTTCCTTGAACTTTTCATATACATTCTCAATAACCTTGGAGAGCTGCTCAGGACCGTTAGATGTCTTACCCTTACGAATGTCGTAAATCTGCTGCTCGGCACTATCAAGAAGCTGTGCAGCGTCGGCACCGCCGCCGGTAGCCTGATCAATAATATCCTGCGATACTGCTATTAACTTTCTTAAATAAAACTGTTCTTTAACAATCTGAGCGTATTTTTCAACATTAGCTGCAGACGGCACTATCTGCGAAAGCTCAAAAAGATACTTCTTAGCCTCGCCTATATCAAGTGAGCCGCTTTTTGCAAGTGAATCCGCAATGGTTACGGGGTCAATCGCCGCATTGTTCTGCGTGAACATCGTCTGCATTG
>CAYZPT010000021.1:0-20947 GCA_964480285.1 uncultured Bacteroides sp. | reverse complement strand
TTGTTGCAGTTTCCGACTACAAGACGAGCAAAACAACATTTACAGACGGCGGCGAGGAAGCAATCGACCTGCCGAAGTCAAATGTGCTTGCATTTGCGCTTGACGGCGGCAACAAAGTAATTGTTCGTCCAAGCGGCACAGAGCCGAAGATTAAGGCGTACATCACCGCTATCGGCGACAGCAAGGCCTCTGCCGCTGCAGTGGCAGACAAACTCATCGTCGCTGCAAACGAGTTTATGAAATAGAGGTGCGCTATGCATAAGAACTGGACACGGATTATTGCAATTATTCTCGCCGCGCTTATGGCTGTCAGCGGTCTCGGTGTCGGCATAGTTGCATTTTTGAACTAATAAAACAGGGCGGATTATTCCGCCCTTTTCAGTTTGCACAAAGGAGAAAACTATGAAAAAGCTTACATCTTTGTTCCTGGCACTTGTTCTTTTTATACTACTGCTTGTACCGCAGGGCGCAGCGTTTGCTGAAACAGTATCCCCTGCCAAGCTTTTTACCTACAGCGGCAGCGGCAACTTTGAACGCGGTATTGCGGTTATGCAAAACGGAGACCTTTACGTTATCACAAACGAAGGTAAAATCAGGGGCTTTCACGCCGACGGAACGGAAAACGGCTTTGTTGCTGACCTGCCGTCCAATTACTGCGGTAACCTCTGTGCAACATCCAACGGTATGCTGCTGGCTCATACGTATCAGGGTGTAGTTTGCGTTTACAAACCGGCAAGCTCTGCTTCTTACAAAAAGGTTTATACGGGCGGAGGCTGCCAGTTCCTTGCGGTAGACAAAAACAATAACATCTACTGCCTGAGAGGTGAAACTAACAGCAGTGGCAAGAAGGTTGCTGTTATATTACGCACCACGGCAAAGTCAATTGCTACGCTTGAAAACGAAGCCATGATTGACTGGAATAAGAAATACACCCCGAACTACACCGCACCGTCGTCTGACGGCAACGCTTATCCGCGCGCCGTTGCAGTTGACGGCGCAGGCAACGCTTATATAGCCGACCAGGGTTCATCAAACGGCTACGATGCTTCTGTAAGCGGAGTTTACAAGTACAATATGAGTACGGGCAAGGTTACGTCTATGCAGTTTGTTGACTCTTCCGGCGTTGTCAAGTTGACGTGGATTTATAGCATTTCCGCCGATGAGTTCGGCAACGTTGCCGTGCTTTCAAGAAACAGCAATATTATCGCGCTGTTCCGCCCGGGCAGTGTCCGCGCAGACTCACTAATCAGCGTCCAGGGTTGGGTTGAGGATCTTGCATCAGACGCAAACGGCGACCTCTACTATCTCTCTAACGGCAACATAAATGTCGGCAACGCGGTATTTAAGTGCGCGCTCAATAATAAAGCCGCGACAGGTCTTACACTCACCGCTGCGCAAAAGACTGTTATTGTTTCATCATCATTCACCCTTGGCGCGACCGTTGCGCCTGCAAACGCAACAAACAGGCAGGTGGTATATTCCACTTCAAACTCCAAGGTAGCAACCGTAACGCAGGCAGGCGTTGTAAAGGGCGTATCTGCAGGCAAGGCAACAATCACGGTTAAAACAGTACAGGGAGGAATCGCCAAAACCTGCACTGTTACGGTAAAAAAGGCAGCAAACCCGCTGGCCGTAAAAACCAAAACCGTAACCTTAAAGTATTCCGCGCTTAAAAAGAGGAATCAGACCGTCAGCCGCACTAAGGTACTTGCCGTGAGCAAGGCAAAAGGCAAATTAACCTACGTTAAAAAGAGCGGCAACAAACGCATTACTATTAACAAATCAACCGGCAAAGTAACTGTAAAAAAAGGCTTGAAAAAAGGCACTTACAGCATAAAGGTTGCAGTAACAGCCGCAGGCAATGCAACCTATTCAGCAAAAACAAAAGCCGTAACATTTAAAATAAAGGTAAAATAAAAGAATTAAAGGCTGTCTGCGGATTATTCCTCAGACAGCCTTTTTTATATTATATGTTTAATTCTTTACCCAGACAGTGATTTCGGAATCGTGAGAAATGATATTTTTGTAACACATATTGCCGCTGAACACATGTTTTTCATATCCTGCAAAATCATCTTTGAAGTTTGGGCCGGTTACAATAACATCCGGCTTTTTGCCGACCGTTTTTTCAATTTTTGTCAAATTATAGGAAATATTGTAATTATTGTTACTTGACCACCAATAGTATCCTGCGTCACCGGGATGGTTAACATAAATGTTTTTATCAAAATATGGTTGTAGGGCAGTTCCGTAATAATCCGCAGATAAAATAGCGTCACCGTTTTCAACATATTCGCTGATAAATTCGGCAGCTTTTTCTGACCCGGAATAATCTTCCTTATAATCAAATTGTACTGCATATGCTGTCAGCGCTACCTGCGAGCATAAAACGATAACCGCAAACGCTTTAAGGAAATTTGCTATGCCTTTGTTCATCTCGTTAAAATCCGGTTTGAACATAATTAACACCGCAATTATTAAGAAGTAAATATTTGTGTAGTGCCAGTTGTTGCCCGCAAACACGCGAATATACATTAATATCGGTAACACCATAATTAATGCCTTCAGCGTGCTTTTACTGCTCTTTAGATACACTATGAAGAAACTTGCCAGCAAAGCAAACACAAGTGCGCTAATTATTTCGTTATCAATATTTAATAAAAAGATTGTTGTTATATGCCGAAATATCGTTTTACCTGAATTTCCCGGTGAAAACGAAACGTCATCCGGAGGTAACACTAAAAGCGTTAACACGCCTATAAGCGCACCGCACAAAAAGTAGCCCAAAACAAACTTCTTTTGTCTTTTTTCTTTGTCTTTAAACATACCCAGTATTTCGTGCGCATCTGCTAAAAAGAAAGAACCTGCTATAAGAGTTCCGTAAGAGCTTGTGAGCGATAACAGGAACACACCGAGATAATAAAGCAGTGGCTTTTCCTTGCGCTTATCGTATGCGGCGGCAATCAGCATCATAAACGGAAACACAAGGGAATAGTTCCTTGCAACCGCAACATTTTGATACATTGCCGTGAACGAAAACGCTATCAGTATTTTAGATACAACCGAAATGTCCGTGAAAAAGAACAGTATAACAACGCCTATTACGGATACGGTAAGCGATACAACAAAAAAGCAACTATACGGCAGCTTTACAAGCTGAAACAGCTTTATTACAATATACCACAGCGGCTGCGTACCCTCGTAGCTTGCCGCCTTAAACATATTTGTAAAGCTTGTGTCTCTGGCAATAAGCCAAGCCTGAGCCTCATCTGCCCATGCCTCGTGATTAACGCCTTCAAAAACGCCGATTGCAATAAAAACAATCAGCGTTACGATGTAAAGTATATTCAGATTTTTCTTATCAATTTTAACCAATTTTTCCATTGCTTTATACTCGGTAAACTATGAAAAGAACTTTAACACACGAATTGCCAACCCCATATCAGCTTCGCGGTTATGCGCAGATACGTTTTTGCGGTTGCGGATTTCTTCTTTATTTTTGTGGAAGTAATCGTACGATTTGAGCAGCATTTCCTCATTCATAAGCGTAGGCTCCCAGCCGAGTTCCCTTTTGATTTTTGAGGTATCAAAAACAAATGATGACGAAATCATATTGTACTGATATACACCGAGCGGTGAAATACCGAGATAATAACAAACCTTCATGGCAAATTTTGCAAAATGCGGCGGGAAATGCGCAAGCTTTGAGGTGGATTCCGAGTGGTCAACAACGTACTGATAGATGTAATTAAACGATTTTACATTATCAGAGCCGATATTAAACACTTCGCTTTTGTTGTAATCAAGTGCAAGCTCACACGCATTTACCAGATCTTTTGCATATATAAACTGATATGTATTCTCGCCGTTGCCGACCAGCCAAAGCTTTTTGTTGTCGTCAACAAACTCGTACAGAATAGCAAGCAGACCGAGTCTGCCCTCGTCCATAATTGTAGGACATCTGAAGATAACGGAAGTCACCTCGTCTTTTGCGGCGAGCAGAGTATTCTCGCCCTCAAGCTTTGACTTGCCATAGATTTCAACAGGCTCGGGCGGTTCTTCTTCTGTAACCGGATAATCAAAATTCTTGCCCCAAAGGCAGTTACTTGAGGTAAAAATGATTTTTCCGACTCCGTATTTTTTGCACATATCAACAATATTTTGCGTGCCGTCAACGTTTGATGTCCAGAGCTCTTTTAACGCCTTTTTCTCATGCGCGAGAAGAGCGGCAAAATGGAATACCGCATCAAATTTATATTTTGTAAACAGTTCATTGAGCAGTGATAAATCACGGATATCGCCCTGTATTGCTACAAAATTTTCATGCTCATAAGAATCCGGTTCCAGATCAACGCTGACACAGAATGCTCCCTTTTCGAGCAAATCTTTTTTCATAATAGTGCCAAAAAATCCGGCACCTCCGGTGATGAGATAAGTTTTCATATCTTCCTCATTTAAAGATTATTTATCAGCACTTCGTATGCTTCCTCCATCTTCATTCCGCGGGAGCCTTTGACAAGGACTACATCGCCTGCGGTGAGGATTCCGCTTTGGGCAAATTCCTTGATTTTAGAGAGGAAGTAGTCGCGCTCTGCAGCGTCGCAGGCAATCGACTTTTCGGGCATACCGTCGGTGAAGGAAACATAGTCCTTGCCGATGAAGAACACGCCGTCAAGTTTGTGTTTCGCACAGAGCTCGCCGAGCTTTTTATGCTCATCTGCGCTGTATTCGCCAAGCTCAAGCATCTCGCCGAGGAGGGCGAATTTCTTGCCGTTTGCATTATATGTTTTAAGCGTTTCAAGTCCCACCCTCGCGGAGTCGGGGCTTGAATTATAGTAGTCGCGGATAACCGAAACACCCTTAACGTCAATCACATCTGTTCGCATAGCCTCGGGTGCGTAGTCGCTGACAGAATCAAGCGCCGCCTTAACGTCCACGCCGAAGTGAATGCCGCAGTAAACCGCTTCAAGCAGGTTTGCAACGTTGTACTTGCCGGGCAGCGGAATATAGCCGTCCGTCTTTTCGCCGTTATAGTCCACGGTGAAGCGCGTGCCTTCGCCGCTTGACTGAATATTCTCTGCGGTGAGCACAGTTCCCTCCGACTTGTCAAAGCCGATAAACGCAGTATTAAAGCCCTTTTTGTCGGCGCCGTAAAGGTACGGGTCATCAGCGTTGAGCACAATTGTGCCGCCGTCCTTGAGTCCCTCTAAAATCTCAAACTTTGCCTTGCAGATATTTTCCTGCGAGCCGAGGTTGCCGATATGCGCCTTGCCGATGTTGGTGATAACCGCAACGTCGGGCTTTGCGATATTCGTGAGCGTGCTGATTTCGCCGAGGTGGTTCATGCCCATCTCAAGCACCGCGATGTCGTAGGTATCATCAAGCTCAAGAACACTCTTTGGCAGCCCGATTTCGTTGTTAAAATTCTTTTTAGTTGAATAAACGCTGTATTTTGTACGCAGCACGCGGGTAATCATATTGCGCGTGGTGGTTTTGCCATTGCTGCCCGTAACCGCAACCACTTTTATGCCAAGCGTGGTGAGGTAATATGCCGCAATCTGCTGCAGTGCTTTGAGCGTATCGGGCACCATAATAACCGGCACTGTTGTGTCAACGGGCTTTGAGCAAACCACTGCGACAGCGCCGCTTTCAACGGCTTTGTTCACATAATCGTGACCGTCAAACTTTTCGCCCACAAGCGCGATAAACAGGTCGCCCGCTTTTGTGGTGCGGGTGTCGGTGTTAACGTCAAGGATTTCAACCTCGCCGGCAAAATCGCAAGTCGCGTCAATATTTTTAACAATTTCGGTAAGTGTGAGTTTGTTCATATCGTTATCCTTCGTACTTTGCTAATGACAGGTCGATAATCTTTTGGCACAGTGCATCGTAATCAATACCGACTGCCGCAGCCTCCTGCGGGAGCAGGCTCATCGATGTCATACCGGGGAGCGAATTAGCTTCAAGACAATAGAAATCCTCTGTGCCCTCTCTGAGAATGAAGTCGACTCTGCCGTATACATCAAGGTCGAGCGCCTCAAAAACAGCCTTTGCGCTGTCCTGCATTTTCTTTGTGAGCGCGTCATCAAGCTCAGCAGGGCAAATCTCGATAGTCATACCCTCCTGGTACTTGTTTTTGTAATCGTAAAAGCCCTCTTTGGGGATAATTTCGATTGGCGGAAGCGCCTGACCGCCGACAATACCGAGCGAAAACTCCCTGCCCTTTACGTATTCTTCAATGATAATATCGCTCTCGTAAGCGGCAGCCTGCTTAATCGCGTTTTCGTACTCGCTCTGCTGCGTTACGATAGACACACCGACGCTTGAGCCGCCGGAAAACGGCTTGATAACGCACGGCAGCGGAAATTCGGGAATATCCTCGCCGCCCTTTGTGATTATGTACTTTGCGTTTTTTATGCCGTGAGCGTCCATCAGCTCTTTTGAAACGTATTTGTTCATCGCGAGCGCGGAGCCGAAGCTGCCCGAACCGGTGTACTTTATGCCCATAAGGTCAAAGGTTGCCTGCACCTTGCCGTCCTCGCCGTCCTCGCCGTGAAGCGCGATAAAAACGATATCCGCCAGCTTGCACAGTGTAATTACATTTTCGCCGAAAAGCCCTTTTGCATCGCCCTTTCTTGAAGAAAGAATGCCCTGAATATCGGGGTCGGTCTCGCTGATTTTGAGCGTTTCGTCAATGCCGTCGCTGTCAAAAAAGGTTTCTACGTCGCCTTCATATCCCATAAACACGTCGAGAAGCGTGGCGTTGTGTCCGCTTCTGCGCAGTGATTTTGTTACATTTTTACCTGTGATAAGCGAAACGTCACGCTCGGTGCTTGTGCCGCCTGCAAGTACAACAATATTCATAAAACATAGGTCTCCTAAAAAATCATTCAATATATTATAGTATATTTCAATAAAAAAGTCCATATTAACATTTACAAATGACAGAATTATTGATATAATACCTTTTGGTGATAATGATGAAAAAGGAAATTAAGGAAAAAACTCTGCAATATATCTCAGACGATTTTGACGGCGTTATACTTGATTTGCGCAACAAGTTGGAGCATATCTGCCCTAAGGCGGAGATTATTCCCGCAAACAATATGGGCGACCTTACGTCGCAACCCGACAAAAGCGTGGATATGGTGGTTTGCCTTAAGCTGCACAAGTTCAGCGACGGCGAAAAAGCGCTTGACGAAATAAAAAGAGTGCTTAAAGACGGCGGCATATTCATCGCCTGCCTGAAGCCTTACGACACCTTCCGCACAATGCTAAAGGACAAATTTGACGTTAACTCATACCACACGCAGGGACACTACGCATACTTTGAAGCACAAAAAAGAACCGACTGATTGCCGGTTCTTTTTATTGTCTGATTATCTTCTTGGGCCGACATATTGTGCGCTTCCGAAGCCGAGAATGAGCGTGAAAACGTTAGGCAGAAGCAAAAGCCCTATGCCGAAGCCTGTGCCCTTACCGTAAGCCTTCGCCGTTCTGAAGCACAGGATAAAGTAATAAACAACGTTTACAATCGGAATAATGAACAGAAGGAACTTAAGTCCGTTACCGTCAATGATTTTTACAAGCGTGTAAAGGTTGTAAAACGGAATAAGCGACTTCCAGCCTCCCTCGCCTGCTTTTTCAAACATTTTCCACTGGGCAATTATCAGAAGCACGCACAAAACAACACCGATTATCGTGGTGGCAGGTGAATTGCCCTCCTCAATGTACTGGTAAATACTGTCAAAATCAGCCATACCTGTTCTCCTTTCATTAATGTTAAGTATATTTTATACTTTTTTTCAACAATTATCAAGTATATATTTACCGTATTCGGCAAAAATATCCATATCCGTTTTTGCGTAAAGTATGCGCGCGCCGACTGCGTCCTCAAGCTCGTTGAACACAATTTCGCCGCCGTCAAAAACAAAGTCAATTCCGTAGTAGTCGCCGCCGACAAGGGCGATTATTTTTTTGATTAAATCGGTTTCGTCAGCGCTCAGATTGTACGGCACTGCGTCACCGCCAAGGCAGAAGTTGGAGCGAAAATCAGTTTTGCTTATACGCAGAAACGCCGCTTTGATTTCTCCGCCGAGCACCCACACGCGTAGGTCCCTGCCGAGGTCGGAGGCAGGCTTCTGACACACAAAGCTTTCATCATAATCATCGGCGCTGTTACACATTATCACGCCTGCACCGCCGTGACCGTCGCGCGGTTTTTTTACAAACGGTGGAGTTGAATACCGCGTGGGCATAACAGGTATGCCGTTTTGCTCCATAAAATCATACGCCGCCTGCTTGTCGTTTGCAAGACGCGTGAAAGCGCAGGGGTTAAACACGCGCACACCCCTGCCCTCATAAAACTCGGCAATTCTGTAATCGTTTGAGCGGTTAATCACAACGTCCGCTTCGCCTCTGTAATCGGGCGTTACAAGCTCTGCGCCGAGTTCGTTCAGGAATTTCTGCACAGCAAAAGCATTGCGCCGTGCTTCTGCAGCAGAATAAACCAAAATCGTTTTCATTGCTCTATATCTCTCACATTTTCCTGCACAAACACTACCGAACACGGCGAAGATGTAACCATAACGCTTTCCTGACAGAAGAACGCGCAAAGGTCCTTTGCAATCTCGATAACCTTCTCCTCGGGCGTATCCATAAGCAACAGGGCAAGAGTTGTTTCCTCGACATATTTTCCGTTTTCGTGAAAATATCCGCCCTCTATTCTGTGTACCGAAAAGGCAACGCCGAAATTATAGCACACATTTTTCAGGATTGAAACGTATTTTGCAGTGTCATATTTCTGCACTCCCGTTTCAGCGTCGTTAAGTCCGATGTAAATTGTTGTCTGAATTGTCTGTTTATTCATAATTGCTCCTTTATTTACATTTACTGATTATCTCGTTAAATATATCCTTCGCCACATCAACGCCCGTAACATTCATAATATTGATAATATGCGCATTTGAGTTGACCTCGCACACATAGCCGCCGCGCAGGATATCAACGCCGCCGAAGGCGAGCCCGAGTGTGTTGCAGGCGGTAACTGCAAGGTTGATTTCTTCATCCGTCGGGGTGTATGGCACGGCAGTTCCGCCGTTTGTGAGGTTTGAGCGAAAGTCGTTTTTGTTGCTGCGCTTCATCGCGGCAACGCATTTACCGCCGACGATTTCAAGGCGTACATCCTCTCCGTCTGAATCCGCGATAAACTCCTGTAAAACAAACGGTTTGCCGTTAACACGGCGCATAATTTCGTCAACAGTATTGCAAAGGTAAACCTGCTCGCCAAACGAGCCGAAGCACTCCTTGTACACAAGCGGAAGCCCCAATTCCGCCGCCGCTTTTTCGGCAAATGCGCGGTAATCAGCGCCGTAAAATGACAGCGGTGCTATCAGCGTTTTCGGCTGCTTAACAGCATTTTCAAGCGCAAGGTAGGTCTTTGCCTTGTCGTCGCACAGCTCAATCGAGCGGGCGCAGTTGAATACGCGAAAGCCTCTGTTTTCAAGCCGTTTTGCAAGATTAACGTCCTTGTCCCAGAACAGCACAAAGTCGCACGCTTCATCGCAGAAAAGCATTTCCTCATTATTTTTCAATTTCAGCGAAATACCCATACTTTGGGCACAGTTTATTAAATGGTTGTGCAAGGTGTTAAACTTTTCACCCTCAAGATATGCGTTTACAACTAGAAATCCTGTCATTTTTTCACCTTCTTTGTAATTATTATAATATGTTATCTTGCATTTTTCAATCAAGTATTGTAAAATAGCAATGTTGAATTTTACAAATGAATACGGAGGAATTCAGGATGACCGAATACAAACTCAAATACGGATGCAATCCAAACCAGAACCCCGCACGAATCCATATGGACGGACAGGAGCTGCCGTTTGAAATTCTCAACGGCGCAGCAGGCTACATCAACCTGCTTGACGCGTTCAATTCATGGCAGTTAGTAAAAGAACTTAAAGAGGCAACAGGGCTGCCGAGCGCAGCTTCGTTCAAGCATGTTTCGCCGGCAGGCGCAGCAGTGGCACAGCCGCTCTCTGATGTTGACCGCAAGGTTTGTATGGTACCTGACGGACTTGAACTTTCACCAATCGCAGAGGCTTACGTCAGGGCAAGAAGCTGCGACCGTCAGTCGTCCTTCGGCGACTTCGCCGCACTTTCGGACACCTGCGACGCGTCAGTTGCAACCTTCCTGCAGAAGGAAGTATCGGACGGCATTATCGCCCCCGATTACACTGACGAAGCTCTGGAGATCTTAAAGAGCAAGCGCCGCGGCAACTTCCTTGTGATTAAGATGAATCCCGACTACGTTCCCGAGGAGATGGAAACCAAGCAGGTTTTCGGCATCAAGTTTGAGCAGAAGCGCAACAATGCCAAAATCACAATGGACTTGTTCGACGATATGCCGACCAAGGTTAAGGACATCCCCGAGATTGCAAAAATCGACCTCCTGATTTCAATGATTACACTCAAATATACACAGTCAAACTCTGTTGTTTATGCGCAGGGCGGTCAGACTCTCGGCGTAGGCGCAGGCCAGCAGAGCAGAATCCTCTGCACCCGTATGGCAGGCAACAAGGCTGATATGCTCTGGCTTCGCCGCAACGAAAAGGTGCTTAATCTGCCGTTTATTGACGGCGTGAGGAAGTGCGACGCCGACAACGCTATCGACCTTTACATAAGCGACGATTATGAGGAGCTGCTTAAAGACGGCGTATGGCAGAGATACTTCACCGAGTGTCCTGCACCGTTTACCGCAGAGGAAAAGGCAGAGTGGCACAAGCAGATGGACAACGTTGCACTCGGCTCGGACGCATTCTTCCCGTTTGAGGATAACATCGAGCGCGCTGTTAAATCGGGCGTTAAGTATATCGCACAGCCGGGCGGCTCAGTTCGCGACGAGCAGGTTATCGAGTGCTGCGACGGCTACGGCATCGCAATGGCAATGACAGGTATTCGTTTATTCCATCACTAATAAGAATGGATAATTGAAAATAGAGAATGGAGAATTAACGGCGGGACACCCGCACCCGATTTTATAATAGGTGTGGACAAAGTCCACCCGAAATTCTCAATTCTCAACTCTCAATTCTCAATTAAGGAGTATAATTATGGTAAGAGCAATAGTCGGCGCCAACTGGGGCGACGAAGGCAAAGGCAAAATCACCGATATGTTCGCTGAACAGAGCGATATCGTTATCCGCTTTCAGGGCGGCGCCAATGCAGGACACACAATTATCAACGAACACGGCAGATTTGCACTGCATCTTATGCCGTCGGGAGTGTGCTACGACCACACCACCTGCATTATCGGCAACGGTGTTGCGCTTGATATCAACAAGTTTATCAACGAGCTTGAGCAGGTTAAAAAAGCAGGGCTGAACCCTCACCTTCTTGTTAGCGAGAGGGCGCAGATCCTTATGCCGTACCACATCCTGCTTGATGAGTATGAGGAAGAGCGCCTCGGCAAGAACGCATTTGGCTCGACAAAGAGCGGTATCGCGCCGTTTTTCTCTGACAAATACAGCAAAATCGGTATTCAGGTTAACGAGCTGTTTGACGACGAGGTTCTCAAGGCAAAGCTCAAGAATATCTGCACGCTGAAAAACCTCACGCTTGAGCACGTTTACCACAAGCCGCTGCTCAATGAGGACGAACTTTTTGCCACCTGCATGGAGTATAAGGAGAAAATTGCGCCTTACGTTTGCGACACACACACATACCTTGCAAACGCTATCAAGGAGGGCAAAAACATTCTGCTTGAAGGTCAGCTCGGCACGCTCAAGGACCCCGATTTCGGCATCTATCCTATGGTTACCTCATCGTCCACGCTCGCGGGCTACGGCGCTGTAGGCGCAGGCATTCCGCCGCACAAGATTGAGGATATCGTTGTTGTTACAAAGGCTTACTCATCGGCTGTAGGCGCAGGCGAATTTGTAAGCGAAATCTTTGGCGACGAGGCACAGGAGCTCCGCATCCACGGCGGCGACAAGGGCGAATTCGGCGCAACAACGGGCAGACCGCGCCGCGTTGGTTGGTTTGACTGCGTTGCATCGCGCTACGGCATTGAGTGCCAGGGCGCAACACAGGTTGTTATGACCGCGCTCGACTGCCTGTCATATCTTGAGGAAATCAAGGTTTGCGTAGGCTACGAAATTGACGGCGAGGTTACAAAGGATTTCCCGACAACGCCGTTGCTCAAAAAGGCAAAGCCGGTGCTTGTAACAATGAAGGGCTGGCACTGCGACATCCGCGGAATCAAGAATTACGACGAGCTGCCGCAGGAAACACGCGACTATGTTGAGTTTATCGAAAACGAAATGGGCTGCAACATCACAATGGTATCAAACGGCCCTGAGCGCGAGGCAATTATTTACAGAAATAAATAAGCATTACGGGAGGGCGCTGACCCTCCCGATATTTTTTAAAAAAAGTGTTGACATCACACATATTATTTGTTATTATATTTAAGCACTGAAAAGTGAAACATTCCTCTTTAGCTCAGTTGGTAGAGCACTCGGCTGTTAACCGAGTTGTCGTTGGTTCGAGTCCGACAAGGGGAGCCAAAAAAATGGCCACGCTTATGCGTGGTCTATTTTTTTGCTGTTTGCTCCTCTGTCGGGCTCGGCACGACGACGAGGTTAACAGACGAAGGCTGTTAACTGGTTCGTTTGCGACCGCTCGCAGTGCGAGATGAAGGGAGCAATAAGAACTGCCGAATGGTCAAAATTTGTCAGCGCTCCAAGCTGAAACAAATTTTGGGTACCATTGGTCGAGGTTGTCGTGTTCAACCGCTGCCGGTGGCAGATGAAGGGAGGGAAAAGAACTGCGTAGCGGTCTAAATTTTGCCGTCGCTCTTTATTACAAATCAAAAAGCAGCAAAGCGAAATTTTGATTTGAGAGGAGAAGCATATGTAGTGATTGTTAGTAAAACGCTTGCGTTTTGCTTTAATCACGGAATATGTTTGGACGATACCGCCCGCCGAGGTTGTCGTTTGTTAAACAATATAGTAAATCATTAAAGGTACGCGCCTGCGTACCTTTTTATTGTGCATCATTTAGTTTTTCTAATCAAAATGCTCGACTTCTTTTCCTGTCTGCTTTGCCTCTGCCTCAACCTCGGGATTGTAGCCAATTACAAAGCATTTGCCCAAACGCTTGAGAAGCACAGAAAAGACCTTGAGCGACGGTATATAAAAAATATTTCCGTCTGGTGCAAATAATGTATTATCTAACAAAGCACCATATGGGTCAATTATAAAAAGTTTCTGTTCTACAGGCATTCTTTTAATAATATCGACATTGCTATCAACAGAAAGTCTGTAATTGATTACAGCATAGTTGGCGTCTTTGTCATCAAAATACGGTGTTGTAAACAGCGATTTGCTGTTAAAAATTCCCCTATCGCTAAATGCAAGCAATAGTCTGTCTTCGCCGCCGACAACCACCGTTTTAATTTCTGTATCGTCCTCGCATCCCGAATAGTATGGTAAAATATCAAAATTGTTCGGCATACCCTCGCACGCTTCAAGCGCAAACGCATACATATCCTCTCTGAGGAAATATACTTTTTCAAGATGAGAAAGCATTCTGCTGTGCGCCGCCTGATTGCCTACACTGAACTTCAGACTGCCCAAACCTTCAACATAAATGTATTCATCGCACGAATTTCTAAGAAGCCAAGTCCAGTAAAACGCACCGTGAAGAAGATTAATCGCAATATCAAAATGTTCGTTATTGAGCGTCCTTCTTCGTTCGTAATCAAAAATATAACTCGGCAGGAAATCGTAAATATCATCAGGATTCTCTAAAAACTGATACTCTTTACCGAGAAACTGAATTTTTTCATAATCCTGCTCTCTTCTTATAAAAGGTCCTGATTTGGGCAACACCCGCATGCTTTTATTAAGGCGGCGCAATTCTTTCTTGTACTCAGCTATCGATTTTGAATCAACAAGCAGTGTGATTTCATCGTCACGGTACGCATACGCAACTCTTTTTAATAAATCAAACGCATTAATCTCTTTGTCGATATTTGCTGCAATCAGTATTTTTCTCTTCTCTGATTTGGGCTTGCTTTTAACAAACCTCTCCGGTTTCATAAAGAGCGACGCCGTTTTTAAAGTAGAATGAACAGCAGAACCGTCAAAATTTTTAACATAATAATCTGTTTTGAGATTCGTCTGATTTTTAATAAGAAGCTCTTCAAGCGACTTTGCCTTCCTTCTTACGGCGTTATAAACATACTGTCCGTCACGCACAATTAAAAAATCAGGTATATAATCAAGAGCATAAATAATGCGTGAGGTTGCAGCTACACGATAATACTCGTCGCTTTTCTCTTCAACAGGTTCTGCGCCCTGAATCATTTTACAGATATCCGGATCAGCGTAAATTCTGTATCCCCTTAACGCCAGTATTTTTGAAGCGCTGACAAGCTTGCCCGGCTTACAGTCTTTGTCGCCAATCACAAAAATCGACTTGTTATTTATAGGCAAATCCAAAGCGTTTAAATAAGGGTTTGCCTTAGGTTTACCATCAACACTAAAGTCTTTGAATTCAAGTCTACTCGAAATAATATTATCTGTCATTGCTTTAGGCTTTCTCCTCAGTTAATTGCATTTTCAAATTCTTCCATCGCTTCACGGTTGTATTGATCGGCATAAAACTTAAACTCATTAGGAACTTTGCCGTCCTTAAATGCAACAAGCGCGTTGTATATATCTTTAACACCGGTACCGATAAGCAACTGTCCGTTTTCGTACATACTGTCCTTAACGGTATCAAAATCAGACACGATAATTGGTAATCCGATAACTCTCGCTTCTAAAATTACCATTGGCTGACCTTCATACAATGATGGCAAAATAAAGCAGTCACAGTCTGACATAATTGCAAACGGATTATCAACATTTCCGGTAATAATTACACTGTTTTTGAGTCTTAATTGATCGCGAAGCTCCACTGTCTTTTCAGCAATAGGACCATCACCGATAATGTACAGCCTTGAGTTCGGATTCTCTCTATGAAAACGTCTGAATGCCTTAATTAACCTAAAATGATTCTTTGCAGCTGCCAAACGCCCCATCGTAACAAAGTTTATATCCTCTTTGCGAGGTGCCGGAATCGCAAGTTCACCAGAGTTGCTGCTATTAAAATATATATATCTCTGACCGTCAATCTCTATATACTCTTTTTCCGCAATTCCTGTTTCGACTCTCTCAGCATTCATCATATTCTTTGCATAAGTGAAACGCTCGTAATTTTCGTCAGTGGCGAGGTCTTTCCTGTTTTCAAGCATCGTGGTCTTTGAGCAGGAAACGTACTTGTCATAAAACGGATAAAGCTTATAAATACAATCAAGATGATCTTTGAATACGGGTTTGCCGTTTACCTTCCTTTCATATTCACTTCTCATAACATTGTGCATCCAGATCACCTTTCTGGTATCCGTTGCTGTGTAGTAAATATTAGCATAATACGAGTTAAATCCGCTGAAATCAGCAATGCAGTCAAATTTTACATCGCAGAAACAACGTCTGAATTCATCGCGGTAAAACTGCGACGGGAACATATCATTGCCGTCAGAATCAACAATACCGTTTTCCTTGCAGTAATTAATTTTTGCAATCGCCTCAACATTCGCAACATGACCGTCCGGTTTGTAATACACTCTTATGTTTTTCGGAATCTTCTCAATATACGATTCGGAATAAGCTCTGACACCGGTTGAGAAGAATGTAACGTCGTACTTGTCCGTATCAATATTGTTAAGCAGATTGAATGCGGAAAAACTGATACCGTTTGCCATAATAACATCGGTGTGAAGCAGCAACTTGAACTTCTTATTCTCAAAAGTAATACAATTGCTATCGTCGCCGAAAAATACCGTGTTTACAATCTTTTCGCACACATGACCATCATCATTGCAAACAAACCTTTCAACTGCTGCCTGATACTTTTCTACATCAATAATATCGCCGAGATTTTCAGGCTTTGACACCCATTTTGCAATCTCTTCCGCGCTCTGAGTAACAGGACCGGGGAGCTCGTCAACAGACATATACAGTCCCCTGACCTCTGAATAACTTTCAAGGTCGGGAATGTAAAACAAAATTGGTCTGCCTGTAACAAGAAAATCAAAGAAGATACTGCTGTAGTCGGAAATAAGAATATCCGTTCCGCCAAGCAAAAGATTTGTGTTGATGCCTGCAGGAACATACTCGAGCTTAACATTGCCCTTTTCCACCATAGTTTTATAAACAAGCTGGTGCGGCTTGAACAGAATCTGATACTTATCCTTGTCTATATTGCTGTAAAGGAGCGATAAAAAGCTTTCGTATTCATTAATAGTGTAATCGGGATTACCATATCTTTCGCCTTTCCAAGTTGGAGCGTAAAGAATCAGCTTTTTGTTCACATCATATGGTATACCAAACTTTTCGAGCTCTTTTTTCAGTGCGTTTTTATCAAAATTAACTGTTGCGTCAGTACGCGGATATCCGGCTTCAACAATCTTACCGGGGAAAATACCGTCAAGTTTAAACGCATTCCTAAAATTGTCGGTCGTATAAGGAACAGGGCTCAGAATATAGTCGCTCGTAATGAAGTTTTTGAGCATATTCCTCACTTCAATATCCGTGTCGTGCATATCATAACCTATGCTCTTAAGCGGGATACCATGCCAGGTGTTGATTAAAATCTGACCCTCTTTTTTGATAAAATAACTCTTGATTGTTACATTTGTAATGATATATTTTGCGATTGAAAGATACTTGAAATATTCCTTCTCCTGCGTTTCAACAAAAATAACATTATCGTAATCGGCATACTCTGCCTGCAGAGCCTCTATATCCTCTGGCTTTTCGAGTGCCCAAACGTGAGTATAATCTTTAAAGCGCTCATCATTCAGCAGATATTCAAAAAGCGCACCCGGGTTACAAGTGATACCTCTGCCGAAAAACGCCTCATACAAAATAGTATGGTCATCAAGTTTATATTGAAGGTAAGCATCATAATAATCGCTTCTGAGTTTTACTGCTGTATTTGTGCAGTATTTAAGCTGTGCCACTTCAAGATAAGGCTGAAGGAGATTTTGTTCTTCGCTTGTCATATTCGGTACTCCTAAAAAGTGTTTTCGTAATAACAGTTTTATATTATATCATAAAAATCTACATTTTTCAACATATTATGCGCAACTGAAATCTTCAAAAATGGTATTCAGAGTTATTTGTTTACGACTCATTAACCAGCTTGCCCGTCATATGTTCAGGTGTTAATTCAAGGCACAGAACGCGCGATAGTGAGCTGTCAAGTTCACGCTGCAGATACACCTCGTCATCAGTGAATTTTCTACAAAGCTCTGTGCAGATTTCCTTCGTTTTATCTGCGTCGGTTACAATTCCGATTCTGCCGAAAACGACCACACTTTTTACATTTAGTGCCCACTCGCCGTCTTTGCGGTAACCCTTATCGTAAACGGTGTAACACACCTTATTGCAGTTATTTATAGCGTCAATCTTGTGACCTTCCTTTGCCCCGTGAAAATACAGCTTGCCGTCACTCTCGCAGTAGTAGTGATTGAGCGGAATTCCGTACGGGAAACCGTTGTCGCCGATAACCGACAGAACGCCGCGCGTTTCGGTTTTCAGCACTTCTTTACACTCCGATTCGCTGATTTGCTGTTTGAATCTTCTCATTTTTCTGAACATCGCGCACCTCCGACTGATTTGTTATCTATTCTACCATAAATTAAACGGATTGTACAGTTTTGTGCTTGCAGTCTTGGGGATAATTTATTATAATAATCATGTATCTTTCGGAGGTTTCGTTTTGATTAAAAAAAGAGTTGACAGTATTGACATCGCCAAAGGTATTGGCATATTACTTGTAATCTGGGGACATCTTACGGTTGACGGTCAGGTTAGCAGATTTGCAATTTTTACATTCCATATGCCGCTGTTTTTTATGTTGTCAGGCATATTTGAAAAGAGCAATAAAAACATTGCAGAGGGTGGTTCAAAGATTTTGCGCACTCTGCTTGTACCCTACCTGTTTATTGTTGCAATCGACTTTATACCGCGTTCGTTAACCGCACTTAATGACGGCAAGTTCGACCTTGTTGATCAAATAATCACCGCTGCAAAATGCGCCGTCGGACTCAAAACAACGTATAATCGCGCCCTGTGGTTTTTGTTTGTATTATTCATCATAAAAGCCCTATTCCTCCTGCTCGGACAAATCAGAAACAAAACCACAAAAGACAGCGTTATAATTACGCTGTCGGCAGTAAGTGTGGTGTTTATTCTGACAAGGCAGTTTATGGATTTAAGGGCGGATTGCCTGTACATCTCCGCACTTGGATGCTTTGTGTTTTACAGTGCCGGTTACTATTTGCAGGATATAATACTTAATATAGAAGACAGTGTACGAACTCACAAAATCCATTTGTTCACTGCCCCGGTAGCAATAGCTGCAGTTTTTTTGATTGTGCAGACAAAAGAGATGTTTATTGTACATACATACAAGTACACAAAACACCCGTTGCTTATGCTGATTGCAGCAGTCTGCGGTTGCTATGTAACGCTTGTAATAAGTGCGATAATAGCAAATTCAAAAGCCGACAGGCTGAAAAAAGTGCTGCTGTTTTACGGCAAAAACAGCATAATAATACTGATGCTGCACTACCCTGTTGCAAGGAACTTTTACCCGTCGATATTTGAAAAAGTCGGCTTAAAAGGTTGTTTGTATAACCCGATAGCAGAACTCATTCTGTTTGCAATAACCGCACTGATGGCGGTACCGGCAATTTATCTGTTCAACAAATATTTATACTTCATAATAGGCAAAAAGAAACCGACTCGTTAACCGAGTCGGTTTTAATTTAGTATTATCCGTTATATGTCGGAGGGATTTGATTGTAGTAATTATAATGTACCGGTTGGTCCGGCGGTACGGGCGTCTGCTGCTGTTGCGGCATATACTGCTGAGCCGGTGCCTGCGGTGCCGATATAGATTGAGCGCCGAATTCAGGCTGATAGTATACGTTTACATTCTGTATATCTGAAGTGTAGCCATACTGTGAATATGACTGCTGATACATCGCCGTTTTCTGGCTTGCGCTCAAAAAGTCAAACTGCGTAACAGCACCTTCCTGGTAAGCCCTGATTTTAAAGTTTTCATAATACAGCGCAACGACCGTACTGACATAAGGTGTTACATAAATACTGATAAGACCTAACGTCGGAACCATCAGCAGATACCATCCGATAAAGCTCAAATCAAGAACAAACAGCTCCCATTTATGGCCTTTTGTCATTTTATCAGACGCGCGCATTGCATCGCCGAAAGACATTTCAGGATGCTCTGCAAGTATATATGTGCTGAATCGCCACTTGTACGAGAATACTACTCCCGGTATAATCAGCAACAGGTACAGCAGTGATAAGAGTATCGACTTAACAAGCTGTAACAGAAATTTCTGCCAATAGTTATTGTCAAATGCGTTTTTGAAAATATACTTGAAACCATCGCCTAAACTCATATTGTTGCCGCGTATCAGTTGCCAGAACAGACCGTCAAGCATTACGCGAAGCGGCGCAAGCGCAAGCCTTGCAACAGAGACAGCCATAATCAGAAACAGCAAGAATACTGCCAATATTCCCCAACCTGCCGCTAATCCCGGCACTGCTGAAACACCGACTTTGCCGTTGCCGTCAAAGCCGTCAAAATGTCCCCAGTCGCTTTCTCCGCCGTTGCCGCCGTTTTCATTGCCGAAATCGTTAAAGTGATCAAAGAAATCGTTGTCGTTGCCATTATTGTCGCCCTGACTCTGGGAATACGGAACTTTGTCCTTGACCAGATTGCCGATATTGCTTGAAATGCTGCTCACAGGATTGGAACTGCCTGCCAAAAAGCCGATAACCAACGCAATAAAAAACAGCTTAAGCACGTTGCCGTGGATAATATCTTTAGCCTGCTGTTTAACAAGCGGTCTGTTAATCTCCATAATTAATTCCTTCAGAATTCAAGTTTTTCTGCAATAAAGCTTTCAAGCTCTGCAATCGGGAGTCTGACCTGATCCATAGTGTCGCGGTCGCGGACTGTTACACAGCCGTCCTCGAGTGAATCAAAATCGTATGTGATGCAAAACGGTGTACCTATCTCATCCTGACGGCGATAACGCTTGCCGATTGAGCCGGCGTCATCGTAGTCAACGTTAAACTTCTTTGAAAGTGCTGTGAATACTTCCTCTGCCTGCTCGCTGAGCTTCTTTGAAAGCGGAAGCACTGCTGCCTTGAACGGTGCAAGCGCGGGGTGGAAGTGCATAACTACGCGTGTGTCGTTCTTCTCTGCATCGATAACATCCTCGTCGTAAGCCTCGCAAACCACTGCAAGGAACAGACGCTCAACGCCGAGTGACGGCTCGATAACGTAAGGAATATACTTTTTGCCGGTTGCCTGGTCAAAGTATTCGAGGTTTTTGCCTGATACGTTGATGTGCTGTGTGAGGTCATAGTTTGTTCTGTCTGCGATACCCCAGAGCTCGCCCCAACCGAACGGGAACATATACTCGAAGTCGGTAGTTGCCTTTGAATAGAATGAAAGCTCCTCAGGATCGTGGTCGCGGAGTCTGAGATTTTCCTCTTTAATTCCGAGCGCATAGAGCCAGTCACGGCAGAAGCCTCGCCAGTAAGCAAACCACTCGAGGTCTGTATCAGGCTCGCAGAAGAATTCAAGCTCCATCTGCTCAAACTCGCGAACGCGGAATATGAACTTGCCGGGTGTGATTTCGTTACGGAATGACTTACCGATCTGAGCAACGCCGAACGGAATCTTTTTACGCGTGGTGCGCTGAATGTTTGCAAAGTTAACGAAGATACCCTGCGCCGTTTCGGGGCGAAGATAGATTTCGTCCTTTGTGTCCTCGGTAACGCCCTGAAAA